>JAFGTJ010000175.1 GCA_016934195.1 Anaerolineae bacterium
GCTGGCGTGGCAGTCGGGATCACCGGCAGGCCGGAATCGACATTGGCTTCGACGTCGTGCCACGTCGGGGCGAAAATTTCCACACCGGGCGGCGGCTGGTGAGTCGGCAGCGGCGTGGCGCTGTCGGTGATCAGCGTGTAGAGTTGGAGCGTCTGGTTTCCCAGCACGGCCAGCAGGCGTGTGCTGTCCGGGGACCAGGCCAGATTGGTGATGCCGGTGAAGCCGGGTATCTGCCGGATGGTGTCGTCGATTTGCGTGAGCACGAACAACTCGGCGCTGTCGCCGTCGCGCAGGGTATTGTCGCCGGTCGAGTCGGCGGTTGCGCCCACCAGGGCGACGTTGGTCGTATTCGGCGCGAAGTGGGCCGTATAGACGTGAATTTGGAAAGGTGTGAGGCGCTGCCCGTACCCATCAGCATTCACAGAGAAGGCCGAATCACCGCCGTTTTCCAGCGTGCCAACCACTACGCCGCCATCGTAGGCTATCGCCAGCGCGGTGATGGCCGGGTAAGTGCCGATCTCGCGGGTGAGGGTATAGCCGGAATCGGGTGTCCCCTGGTATAGGTTGACCTGGACCATCTCGTTCGGAGCGCCGGTTGCACACAGCACCTGTATATCCTCAGTCGGTTCACTGTCCGCAAAATACAGTCTTGATGGTTGATCGGCAGTGCCCAGGCCGAAGGGACAATCCAGTTCCAGGGCGATGAAGTCGCGGGACGGGCGGGGCGGGGCGATCACGAGGCCCTCGTCTGTGCTGAGCAGCAGCGCGCTGCCGTCGGGCATCCAGGCCAGATTGTTAACCATAAAGGGCGGGTAGATGTAAGTGTCGTCCAGGCAGCGCCCGCCCGCGTCAAAGCAGCCGGTGATGCTGTTGAGCAGGCCCACGCCGCCATCGTCGGTCGTGAAGGCCAGGAGTTCCCCGTCCGGCTGCCATGCCAGGGTCGATGAGGTATTAACCGGCGCATCCAGCCGCCCGACCGCGCCGCTGCGCATGTCCATCAGGTAGATAGCGGTGTTTCCGGCGGCTCCTTGCGTATCCTGGCCGATAAAGGCGACAATACCGTCAAGGGTTGGCGTTTGAGCGTGGGCGGTGTGGGGTATAAAGGGTAGCAGTAAAAAAGCGAACAACAGCAGGCGAAGACCGGTTCTCATAGGTATGGCTCCTTGCTTGCGCGAAGAATAAGTTTGGAATGTAACTATACACTACGGGAGAAAACGGGGCGATGGTTAATTTTATCAAGCCGGACGCGAGCCGTAATTCGCAGCGGGCGCAGGTGTTGGACGTATTGGGGGCGGCGCTCAAGGCTGTAGACCCGGTGCAGGCGATCCGGCATGTGGTGGTGGGCAGTGATAACAATACGTTGTGGATTGACGGACGGGCGTATAACCTGGACCGCATCCGGCGCGTGATCGTGGTGGGTGGTGGCAAGGCGGGCGCGTCGATGGCAAGCGCGGTCGAGGAACTGTTGGACAACCGGATCACGGCAGGGGTGGTCAACGTGAAGTACGGCTATACCGCGCCTACCAATCGGATCGAGGTGCGTGAAGCGGGCCACCCGGTCCCGGACCAGGCGGGCGTCGATGGTACGCGGGCGATGGTGGAGTTGCTGCGTGATACCACGCCGGACGATCTGGTGCTGTGCCTGATCTCCGGCGGCGGATCGGCGCTGATGACGCTGCCGGTCGATGGCGTGAGTCTGGCCGATATGCGGGTATTGACCGACGTGCTGCTGCGATCCGGCGCGCCGATCCAGGCGATCAACACGGTGCGCAAACATCTCTCCCAGGTCAAGGGCGGGCAGTTGGCGCGGTTGGCGCACCCGGCGGCGGTGGTATCGCTGATTCTGTCGGACGTAGTGGGCAGTCCGTTGGACGTGATCGCGTCAGGGCCGACCGCGCCCGATCCGACCATGTTTGCCCACGCGCAGGGGGTGCTGGCGCGTTACGATCCGGCAGGCGAGGTTCCAGCATCCATTCGGGAACACATCCGGCGCGGGATATCGGGCGCGTTTCAGGATACGCCCAAAGCAGGCGACGAGGCGCTGGCCGACGTACAAAACGTGATCGTGGCCGATAATGCACGCGCGGCGGCAGCAGCGGCGGAACGGGCCGAGGAACTGGGATTCAATACCTTGCTGCTGACCACGTACCTCGAAGGTGAGGCGCGCGAGGTGGCACAGGTGGTGGCGGCGCTTGCCAAAGAGATCGCAGCGACCGGGCAGCCGGTCCCGCGCCCGGCGTGTCTGCTGCTTGGCGGCGAAACGACGGTCACGATTCGGGGCAATGGCAAGGGCGGGCGTAACCAGGAATTAGCGCTGGCGGCGGCGCTGGCGATCCAGGGATTGGAGGACGTGGTGATTGCCAGCCTTGCGACCGATGGCACCGACGGGCCAACCGATGCGGCGGGTGGGTTGGTGGATGGCGAGACAGTCCGGCGCGGGGAACGGATGGGGTATTCGGCGCTGGCGGCATTGGATCATAACGACGCCTACCATTACCTGTATTCGGTGGATGGCCTGGTGGAGACGGGTCCGACCAATACCAATGTGAACGATCTGGTGGCGGTGTTTGTGTTTTAGCCTCACCCTCGGCCCCTCTCCATTTTAAATGGAGCGGGGAGAACCGGTGCGAACACATGCTGTTAAGCCCCCTTTCTCCATCTTTGATGGGAAGGGGGTTTGGGGGATAGGGGGCAATCAGTCCGCCAATGGTATTCCACACGCGAAGAGTGAGAGTTTAAGGATATGGTGGGATGAAGCGATCCAGGCTGCGGGGACCAGCAAATGGCACGAATCCCAGCGCCCGCGACCGTTCGTAAATCGCCGCGACGTTGGCCGGGTCCAGCGCGTAATCGACCGTCAGGATGAATTCGCCCTGATCATGCGCCAGCGTCAAATAATACAGGTATTCCTCGCTGCTGACGTGCAGCGTGCTGTCGGGATAGAGATCATAGAGCGCGCGGCACGGTTCCGGCAGCGACTCGTAGTAGGCGGGCGTGTCGATAGCGGCGTCGGTGGCGGGCAGCGGGCAATCACCTTCGGCAAATGCGCCGTCGGCTCCGCCATCGAACCAGATTTGCTCCTGGGCAATGGCGTCGATCAGGTCCAGGTACCCGTCGATCTCGACCAGTTCAGCGGCGTTTTGGGCGATGACGAGGTGATCGAGGTCCTGGGCGTGGGCGAATGTCCCGATATCCTCTATAAACCACACCATTTCCTGCTGCGGATCGAGTCCCTCCCGTTCCGCGAAGGCGAGCACATTTTCGTCGCTGTAGGCTTCGATCCAGTCCAGATATACGCCGTCGAACCCGGCATCCAGAATCGTTTGTAACAGCGCGTCCGGCCCATCGAACCAGATCGCCTGCCACTCGTCGTACCAGTAGGCCACCGGGTAGTTTTCCGCCCATCCGTCGGGGTCTTCGCCCACGATCCAGTCGGGACTGCCGACCTGCCAGCCCGGTTGCCAGTAGGTCCGGTAGCTTTCGGCCTGCCCGATGTCGAGGTAGGCGATCACGAGCCTGGGCTGACCGTCGCCATTGCCGGATTCCTGGATGGCGCGCACGGTGGCGGCGATGTTGTAGTCCTCGTTGTCTTTTTCGGTGATAACCGGATCGATGACCACTAAATCATAGGTTGATGCGATAATCTGATCGAGGTCGTCCGATTCCAGATCCACCGAGAGGTAGTAGAACCAGTGATCGACGTGGGCCAGCCGGTCCGAGCGATCCGGGTTCTGGGCGTTTCCGGTAGAGGATGCGGCAAACAGTGCCCCTACGAAGGCGAAAAATACACACAGCACGGTGAGCGTAGGGTGCCGGGATGGAAAACGCTTGGACATGATTGATTCTTTCGGGTCTGGTTTGCTTAGAATGTGAATAATGGCAGTATGGTTTCAAACATCGAAAAACACAAGGAGGCATTCATTATGAAGCGGCGATTGGTTGTGATCACTGTATTGGTTGGGGTGATGCTGGCGGCCCTGGTTGGCACAGCGGCGCAGGCGCAGGGTCCAGAGGGACCGGGGCTGATCGTGTATGCGTCGGACCGGACGGGCAATTACGAGATTTACGTGCTGGACCCGGCCACCGGGTTGACGACGCAGCTTACCAACGATCCGGGCAGTGATATCGAGCCGGTGTGGTCGCCCGATGGCGACGTGATCGCGTTTGTATCGGACCGGGACGGCGATTTTGAGGTCTACGTGATCCGGGCGGACGGGTCCGACTTGCGCCAGCTTACGTCGAATATTGCCGAAGACCGGCTCCCGCACTGGCAGCCGGGCGGACAGTATTTGATCTACTCGTCGGACGTAAACGGCCAGTGGGACCTGTACGCGATCTCGGCGGACGGGGCGCTGGTCCGGCAGTTGACCAACGATCCCGGCGATGAGCGTGGCCCCGGCTTTGGGGCAGGCGGCACGGCGGGCGTGGGGCCAGCCGTCCCGACGGTGGCTCCGGCGGTAGTGGCAACTCCGACTCCGACCGGGCCGGATGGCATCGTGGATGTGTCGTCGTTGAACGTGCGTGATAATCCGGGGCCGGGGGCGACCATCATCACGTTCGTTACGCGCAATGCCCCGCTGGACATCGTGGGACGCTACATGGATAATACTTGGCTGCAAGTGCGCCTGGCAGATGGCCGGTTGGGATGGGTGGCGGCGGATTACGTGCGCGTGAACATTGACCTGTTCTCGGTGCCGGTTGTCAACGCGACGTTTTATGCTCAGCCGACGGCCACGCCGACGCCGACGGTAGTACCGACGATCATCGAGTTCTGGGCCGACCGGACTTCGATCTACACCGGGCAGTGTGTCACGCTGTCGTGGCGCGTCGAGGGTATCCGCGAAGTGTATTACGAGGGGATCGGCGTGACCGGCCAGGGTTCCCACCAGGAATGCCCGACCGACGCCACCACGACTTACGTGCTGCGCGTGATCCTGGTGGACGGCTCGGAAGTATTCCGGTATATCACGATTGTGGTCAATCCGACGCCCACCGCGACGCCCGTGTAAGGTAAGCGCACGTACAATGGGCGCTGCCTGCTGCGCCCCTACACGGTAGGTTGTGAACTGCCCGTTTCCGGCGTTGGTGATGCCGGGGCGGGCGGTTCTGTTTCCTGGAGACGGTACGCGCCCGGTGGCGGTTGATCGCCGGATTGGGCCAGCGCCAGAGGCGCAAACTGCTCCTGGTAAACGTCCAATTGCGCGTATACGTCATCCCCAATCGCGACAATGCCGCGCGGCGCAGCGTTCAGTAGGTCAAAGGTGCGGTTGACCAGTTTGCCCACCAACCCGGTCGGCGTGAGGATCAGGTCCCCGGTGCAGATGGCGGCCTTGAATTCGATTGGCGGCAGGGTGGGGCGGCTCTGGTTGTGAACGGTTGCCAACGCACGCAGGTTGAGTACGGCCTGGATCGCGTCGTCGGCGTCGCTGAAGGTCACAAGGGCCATATCCGCGATGAACTGCCGGACGCGCCCCTTCAATCCGCTGACGGCCTGCCGGTGCAGATCGCCCCAGGTGAGCATCCACTGGTTCATTTCGCTGGCGTTGAGCGTTTCGCCGTAGCGGATCAGGCCGTGCAGGTCGGTGATCATCATGAAGATGCCGGGATCGATGAAACTGGCCTCGGAGGAGATCAACTGGTAGACCATCACGGGGCGATGCCAGCCACGCGGACGCATTTCACCCACCGGCTCGAAGGTGAATTCGGCGTCGTCGGCCACTTCGTACACGGCGCGCGTCACGTAGACGTGGTTGGTCGGCACGTTTTTTTCCAGGCGTGAGGCAACCGCCACGCCGTCCCCGATGATGTCATTGTCCTGAACGGTCACATCGGCGGTATTGAGGATGATGCGCACGCCGTCCAGCGAAATGCCGCCGGGCGTGTGGGTCTGGCGCAGGAAGTGGTGACGGATTTTTTCGGCAGCGCGCAGCCCGTGCGCGACGCTCTCAAACGTC
Source organism: Anaerolineae bacterium (assembly GCA_016934195.1). Taxonomy (GTDB): domain Bacteria; phylum Chloroflexota; class Anaerolineae; order Aggregatilineales; family Aggregatilineaceae; genus JAFGTJ01. Next base: position 5,955 of record JAFGTJ010000175.1, read on the forward strand.
ACTAAATAACCATCGCCGGTAAATTTAATGACGGTGCCGTTGTTGTCTTCCACGATCTGGCGAATCGGCAGCGTCGCGTCGTGCAGGTAATCGACCGCCTGTTTTTGCGGGATCGACGTGATGTGCGCGCTCGAACCGACCAGATCGGCCTGCAAAATCGTAAGGGTGCGAAGGGGCGACATAATTCCCTGACCTCGTATTGATTTTTCAGATGCAGCGTTTTCAAGTGTAGCGCACCTGGGCCAAGTGCGAAAATCCGGGAAGTTGGTTGCCAGTGGGCCGGGCAAAGGGCATAATGTGGGGGTGAATGCTGAATAATAACGGGCAATAACGGCCCGACGTATAGTCACCGCGAGGGAGCACCATAATGGGACACCAACGCCAACCGGAGCAAGAACCGGAATACGATCCGAATGCCGGGGAGACGGGCAGCGATACCGGCAGTGAACCGCAGGACGCGCCAACTCCCGCCCCGACTCCCGTGTCAGGCACGTTGACCGGGCAGACGTTGGCGGGGCGCTACCGTTTTGAAGAACTGATCGGCGAGGGATCGTTTGCGCGGGTGTTCAAGGTGTATGACACCGAGCGGCGCGTGCATCTGGCGGCGAAGGTGCTGCGGACCGATATCGCCCAGGAACCGGCCTTCCTGGAACGGTTCCGGCGCGAGGCGACAGTGTTGGGACGGTTGCAGCATCCCAACATCGTGCGCTATTACGATATTGTCGAGAGCGGGGATCACGTTTTTATCCTGACGGACTACATTCCCGGCCAGACGTTGCAGCGGGTGCTGCGCAACATGGACCGGTCCATTACGCCGTTCGATTCGCTGAAGTACCTGCAACCGCTGGCTGCTGCGCTGCATTACGCGCACCGGCAGGGCGTGGTCCACCGCGATCTGAAGCCCGCCAATATTTTGCTGGACGAGAATAACAACCTCTACGTGACCGATTTCGGGATTGCACGCATCCTGACGGAAAGCAGCACGCTTACGATTGATACGACGGTCGGCACGCCGCACTACATGTCGCCGGAACAGATCGTCGCCGCCGAAGTGACCGGAGCCAGTGATATTTACGGGCTGGGCGTGTTGCTGTACCAGATGTATACCGGGCAACTGCCGTTCACGGGCGACAGCGCGGAGTCGGCAGGTTCGACGACGGCGGTGCGGATCGCCTACGAACACCTGCACGTCAAGCCGGTCCCGCCGACGCAGCTTAACCGGCGATTGAGCGTGGCGGTGGAGGACGTGGTGCTGCGCTGCCTGGAGAAAGACCCGGCGCAGCGGTACGACTCGGTCAGCGCGCTGTACGATGCGCTGGCAGACGCGATTGGCACACCGTCGGTGTCACTGGACGTGGCGGCGTTGGCCGGGGCGATTGGCGCGGCGGCGTCGGCGGCACCGGCTGCGCCCGCTAAGCTCACGCCACCGCCGTCGGAAGTTCGTCCCAGTGCAGAGCGTGTGCCGACCGGCGTTGGCGGCCTGTCGCGGGTGGTGGATCGGGACGAGTACGGATATGACGATGATGATGGCGGTGATGAGTACGGTTCCGGTGATTATTACGACCGCAAGCGCAAACGCAAAACCAGGCGCGAATATAGGCACGAATTGAAGTACGAAATCAAACGTAAGGCCCGCGAGCAGGCACGTTTGGTGCGCGAGGGGTACGCTGACGGGGAATATCCTGAAAAAGTCGAAGAAAAGCAGGCCGGGAGCGAAAAACAGCGCGAAAAAGAAAACGACTGGGACGAAAAAGAGCGCGAGAAGGGGACTGAAAAGGCCGACGAGTGGGGCGAGTTCTGGGGCGATTTTGGGATTGGATCGGACCGGTTGGGCCAGTTCACGACGGGCGGTTTCCTGCTGTGGATCGGGATCGTATTTCTGTTGGGGATCAATCCGGCGGGCTGGTGGATCATGACCGGCGCGGGCGGGCTGATGCTGGCTGACGTGGCAGTGCGGACCGTCACGCCGGAACTGCGGCGGCGTCCCGGTGTGAAGCTGGTGGTAGGCACGGCGTTGTCAGTTATTGGGATCAGCGGCATATTATCGATTGGGTCGCTGTGGCCGTTGATCCCGATTGCTATCGGGATCGCGCTGCTGCTGAACCGTCTGGTGAGTGAGTAGCCCTTTTTTTGTTAGGATGCAGATAAGCGCTGATCTGTTTGTTTTTAATCCGTGTTTGTCTGCGTCTATCTGTGTCCCGTTAAAAATCCAGGTCCATGATGCGGCGGAACCAATAGGCGGCGCGGGTCCAGGGCCGTTCGCGCCCGATGCACAGGAAATAAGGTGGGGCGAAGGCGCGGATCACGTCACCAATTTTGTAACGCGGCAGGACCGGCGTGCTAACGATCAGGCTGCCGGTTTCGCCGGGGCGCATCTCGTGCAGCATTTTGATCCCGGCGCGCGTTTCCACCTCGAACACGTACAGGTCATAATTGGGCATCCAGCGGCGGCGGTCGTCGCGCTGCTGGCCGAACATCCCCTCGGTGGCCCCGTAAATCTCGACCAGTCCCGCGTTTTTGCCGTAGAGCGCTTTCAGGCGAGGGCGGTGCATACTGTTGATGCCGGGGGCGCTGCCCAGTGACAGCAGGCCGAAATTCCACACGTCTTTCGGGTAAACGCCGTGCGTGCGCTTGAGCCATCGCCCAAACTTGAGCGCCACCTGGACCGCGCCGCCCAGGATCGTGATATTGGCGTCGCGGGCGGATTCGTAGGCCAACTGGAAGCGGGCATCCCACGCGGCGCGGCTGGTATCGCCGCCGAGATCGTCAATGGCCTGTTGGGTGGGAATCGACGGGATCGGAGTGCGGGCCGCGACGTGTTTCACGTAAATGCCGGTGGCGTAGCCGTAATCGATCTGCTGGCCGTTGACCGTCATGCTGCCCACCACGCTCGGAAAACTCAAATTGAGATTGGCCCCTTGCAAGATATCATAACGCCCGCTGTTCAGGATGTACTGGATCGGGCCGCGCGCGGCGGTGTGGCGCTGATCCAGGTCGCGCGGTGTCATGGGAATATATTTGCTCGCGCCGGTCGTGCCGCGCGTCATGGCCCAGCCAAGCGGCGCGGCTTCCAGGAAAGCGTGTGTATCGCCGCCCATCACGCGGCGCAGCAGCGGCTCATAGTCGGCGTAGGTCTGCACCGGGAAGGCGGCGCGGTAGTCGGCCATCGAACCCACCGATTCGGCATTGTGCTGCTGGCCGTATTCGGTTTTGGCATACACGCGCAGTACCTGTTGGAGCACGCGCTCCTGGGCGGCAGGCGGATCGGCCAGGGCGTCGTGCCAGGGCTGGATCAAAGCCTGGAGCAGTTGGGCGGCGGGATTGTCGGGCATGGGGGCGGCTCCTCTGTGGTGAGTTCGTAAACTGCAAATGGGTATAATGAGAACAGATAAAAAATCAGGTCAACAGACCGGGAGAGATCACAGTATGGAAATTTTACACGTTCCGACCAGCCAGACCACCGAATTGGTGGATATTACCCAGGAAGTGCAGGATGTCGTGACCCGAATTGGGGCGACCGACGGCGTATTATACCTGTTTTGCCCGCACACGACCGCCGGGCTGACACTCAACGAAAACTGGGACCCGGATGTGAAGCGCGACATGCTGCTGACGGTAGACGGCCACATCGCGCCGCCCGACAGCCGTCACCGCCATTCCGAGGGCAATTCGCCCGCGCACATCAAAACGGCGTTGTTTGGGAACAATACGCTGGTGTTCGTGGAGCAGGGCAGGCTGCAATTGGGGCGCTGGCAGGGCGTGTATCTGGCCGAATTCGACGGGCCGCGCCAACGCACGCTCTGGCTCAAGTTTATCGGTACGGGCGGCTGATCATGCACCTGTTTCTGGTACGGCACGGGCAAAGCTACGTCAACCTGGAAGACTGGGCCGGGGGCCATGTCGATGCTGGCCTGACGCCACTTGGTCAACAGCAGGCGGAACGGCTGGCGGTGTGGATGGCGCGGACGGTTCAGATCACGGCGCTGTATACCAGCACCATGAAGCGCGCGCAGGAAACGGCGGCCTATCTCGCGCGGGCTGCCGGGATCGCGGCGCAGTCCGACGACCGGCTGCGCGAATTCGGCCACTGTTACGCGGACGGGCGGGCGGTTCCGTCAGAAGCAGCACCGATTGAATACGCGGAATTTTGGGGCACCGAACGGCCTTATACGCGCATTAAAGCGGACGGCGAAAGCTGGTTGTTATTCCGGCTGCGGATAGGGACTTTTCTGGATGATGTGATCGCCCGGCACGCGAACCGGCCAGCAGATGATGGTCCGGCAGAAGGTCCCGGCGACGCGGTGGTCGTGGTGTGTCATGGCGGTGTGATCGATGCGGTCTTCGATTACATGTTCAATGTGGGGCCGCACCGCCGGGTAGAGGTTCTGACGCACAATACCGGGATCACGCATTTTGAGTATTGTCCCGACCGGGGCCGCGAATCCTGGCGGCTGCACGCGCACGGCTTGCCGCTGCACCTGCTGGATGCTGATAATGTTGACAGCGGTGGTCATGGCTGGTTGGGATCGCGGCCTGTGCTGCGCGACGTGACACGCCCGCCAGGGGATGATGGAACCGGGGATGCGGGTGGCGCGTCTTAATGGAGATGGATGGGCGTTATGCGTACATGATGCTGTGTTGAATATGATTATCCACGCATAACCAATAACTCAAAACCAATAAACTGAGGAGACAAGGACTATGTGGAAGAAAAGCGGGATTGTAGCAGTTGTGGTTATGCTGCTGTGTGTGACGGTCGGGCCATTGGCCGGGACCGAAGCCAGCGCGGGCGGGGGGATTTCGTATGCCAGCCTGCCGGACGAGGTGGCGTTGTACCTGAATGATATGGTGTTCGCGCGGGATGAGGTGACACTGCCCGGCGAAGCGGTGCGGGTGCTGCTGCCGCCAGGAACGTATCCCGATACGCTGATCCTGAAGGAGAACGGCGAACGGGTGCGTAATTACCGCGTGACGCCCCAACCGGCGGACGTGTACTACAGCCAGGCGACTTTCCGATCTGGCAACAGCGTGTCGGGCGGCGGCGGGATGGCATATATTCTTACCTGGGATTCGTCGAATTCGCTTGAATCGCGCACCGTCTCGTTGGAATACCTGATGAGTGGGGCAAGCTGGACACCCACGTATGATATGCAGGTTAGCGATGACGTGGCGGAGGATGGCGCAACGGAGGTGAACCTGGGATTCTTCGCGGAGATTCAGTCCTCCGGTCTGACGCTGGATGGCGCTTCGGTGTACCTGGTTGCTGGGCGGGTGGACCTCAGCCAGCAGATAAACCAGGAGTCACAGGTTATGATGAACCAGTATGCGGTGGGTTATAACGAGACGGTTGATCTGCCCGCGTTGGGAACCGGGTCGGTTGATATGCAGCACGTTTACCCGCTGCACAATATCTCGGTCGAACCGGGAGATCGGCTGTACGCGAATCTGGCGGGATCGGTGCTTAAGGCGCGGCGGCTGCTGGTGTGGAACGCGGCGCAGGATGAAACGGTCAACGTGATCTACAAAGTGACTAACAGCACCGATATTCCGTTTGCGCAGGGCATCGTGCGGGCGTACCGGGATGGATTGTTTTTGGGGAGTGATTATGTTGAGACAACGCCGGTTGGCAGCGAGGGCAGCATCACGGTCGGCCACCTGCCGGATATACGTGTTCACCGGACAGCCAGCCAGGAATACAAGACCGGTGGGGATGACTATTACCAGCACACGGTCACGCTGGAAATCCACAATTTCAGCGAAAACGACCTGGACTTGAAAATTCTGGATCGCTGGGAAGTGCGGGCCTGGGAGTTTGAGTATTCGTTGGAGCCGGAGCGCGAACAGGATAACCTGTTGACCTGGACCGTCACGGTCCGGGCGGGCGACCAACTGGTGATCACGTACACGTTTCGGACGGACGCCTAACGGTGGTAGGACATCTGCTGCCCGCTGGTTAATGCCTGGTGGTGGGTGTGCTGGGCGCGCCTAGCGTTTTTTTGCCTGCTGCGGCGTGGGTCCTGTTGGTGGACGGACTGGGCGGGGGCTTGTTGGTTGTTCTCGACTGCGCTCAGCAGGTCGTAGGCAGCCAGATAGCCCCAGTAATTAGCCAGCGGCAAAATCTGGTTGAGGAGGAAATAGGCGCGTTGGAATTCGCCGCGCCGAGTCCATTGGTCGGCGGCCTGGAGATAGGCTGTTAGCAGTTCGGGCGCATCGGCGGCCAGTTCGCCCGGATCGATTTCAAAGACCTGGCGGGCAGCCTTCGCGCTCTGTTCAAACTGCCGTAACTGGGCATGAGCTACCGCCAGGGCTTGATAGGCGTGTTGGGGCTGGTAGATGGTGGCGGTTTTATGCCAGTCTTTCGGGTCCAATGCCGGGAATTTGGCGCGGTTTATCGCTTCGTTGAGCGGCATGATAGCATCCGGGATGCTGTCCATTTCGATGAGCAGGTTGCCCAGACCGACGTAGGCCGGTCCATAAGTCTGATCCAGAATGATCGCCTTTTCAAAGGCCTGTTTGCTGGCGCGTTGCAATGTGGGGTCTGGATTCAGGGACAGCACCTGTCCCAGATTATGGTAGATCACGGCAGTGTCGAAATCGGCTGCTGCGCGCTCAAACAGTTCCCGGTAGCTGTTGTATAGACCGGAATTGTCGTTAAGAGATTGGACCAATTCGTCATACAGCTCAGCGTATACCAGGTCGGCGTCGGCCTTGATCGCCAGATACAGCGCTTCCTGGGCGGCGTTGGGGTCTTCATTCGTGACGCGGTAAATATCGGCCAGGGCGAGGTGGGCAAACGCCATTTGTGGTTTGAGTTTGACGGCCCGTTCCAGCCAATCGCGGCCTTCGTCCCGGTTGCCGAGCGCGATCTGGGTTTCGCCCCATTCAACGGCGACTTCGGGCACGCCCCGGTACTTTTCCCAGATATGACGCAGGTGTTGAAGCGCCTGGGCGGGCTGTTGTTCGGCGTCGCGCAGTGTGCGGACGTAATATAGTTCGCTGAGCAGTTCGGGTGTGGCGGCAGGCGGTGGCTGTATTTGGAGTTGGTGATGGGCCTTATTGAGCGTGGTGTGGCGACCGCGCGAGAAGGCATTCTTTATATCCGCCAGAAACTCGTGGGCCGAGGCCGGTCGAAGGTCCGGGGTTTTGCTCAAGGCGCGCAGGATTGGCTCGCTGACTTCGCCCGGTATGCTGGCGTGATGATTGATCATCGGGAGCGGCGAAGCGCTCGTGATCAGGCTCATGAGCGCTTTGTTGTCTTGAGAACTGTAATCGTGGGGCAGGTAGTAATGGGCGGTTATGGCTTCGTAGAGCACAACGGCCAATGAATAAATGTCCGACCGCACGTCGATTTTCTGCCCTACCGCCTGTTCGGGTGACATGTAGTACAGGGTGCCCGGCTGCGGGCCGGAGACGCTGTTCAGGCCGTGCTGCCGCTGGTAGCGCACATGGGCCAACCCGAAATCGGCCAGTTTGAAAGTGTTGTCGTGGCTGATGAGGATGTTTTCCGGCTTGATGTCGCGGTGAATGATCCCTTTGTCGTGCAGCGCTTCGAGCGCGTGGCACATCGCTTCGGCGACACGGAGAAACGAATTACGGTCCAGCGGGCCGTGTTGGGTTACGAGTGAATGCAGATCACCGCCGGGCAAGTGTTCCATGACCAGGAACAGGTCATCACCATGCATTTGAAGCGAGTAGATGGGAACAATGTTGGGATGGTTGTTCAGGCTGGCAACCAGGCGGGCTTCGCGGATAAACCAGTCGCGTGATCCTGCTTCAGAGAAGGCTTCAGGGCTAAGCTGTTTGATAGCAACCGGTCTGAGGAGATTGGTGTCCTGGCCTTGATAGACAACACTAAAGCCGCCGTTGCCGATGACTTCTTGAATTTCGAATTCACCAATCCGTGTGCCTTTTTTGAGCTTCATACCAACTACCCCATTAGCCGATGGTGACAGACTCCGATATTGTAAGTTAGAAAATCGTCGCCAGCAAGTAGGAATAACGTTTGAAAAAATAAGAAAAAATATGATGCGCGTTTACGAATCTCACGAAAAATTAACAAATGATTGGGCTTGGCGTAATGAACTGTTTATAAAATAACACAACTTGGGCGCATTTGCAATGAAATACGCCCAGTTTTTAGGTTATTTTTGGGTTTGTGCGCTACTGGATGGCTCCGGCCAGCGCCGAGCACGCCGGGCAGGCCCCATTGGCGCGAATGATCGCGTAGCCCGCCTGGGGGTCTGACCCCCAATAGGTGAAGTCCACATTGAACACGATCATCAGGCGGACTTTGCCGCTGCTGGCCGAGAGCGCGGCAGCCTGAGCCAACCACGCGGCCTGTTCCGCGATGCTGGTTTCGCTCGCCCAGGCGAAGCCGCCGGGCAGCGCGCCGTAGCCTTCCGGCGAGAGATAGCCCAGTTCGGTGATGCACGCCTGTTTGCCACCAAATGGGCCGATAGCGCGATTGATCATAGTCCCATAATAGCGCGTGGGATAGTTATCCCTGGGATCGCCGGTGCTCTGCTGCGGGCTGACGATGCCCTCGTTGTAATGTACGCCGATGCAGTCCGCGTACTGGCCTGCGCCTGCCTGGGCCATTTGCTGCGTGTATACGTCGTCATTACAGCCCTGGTCGGTGCAGCCTGCCGCGCCGAAGAACCCGGTCGGAGCCAGCGCACCCGTGATGACCAGCGTATTCGCGTTGGCGGCTTTGATGGCGTTGTAGGCTTTCGCCAGCAGGGGCACGTAGTTGCTGCCGTTTACCTGACCGGCGGGCCATTCGCGGTCGATGTTCATCTCGTTCCAGATTTCAATCGCGTCCGCGCCAGCGGCGGCCAATCCTGCCACATAAGCGGCGTAGGTGTCCTGGTAGCCGGAATTCATAACCTGGGCTTTGTCCCCGATCACGGAGAACAGGATTTTGAAGCCCGCGCCATGCGCTTCAGTAATGAGGCCGGAGGCATTCATACCAACGCTAAGCTGCATCTTGGCCCACTTCATTTTGGCGGTGGTCATGGCGCTGCGGGTATCGGGATACAGGCCCGTGACCTGTCCACCCAGTTCAAAGCTGCCCGCCGGAACCGGAGCGACCACTGCGCCGGGCAGGTTGGGGTTGGGAGTGCCGCTCGCGGTCTGTCCGCCGCCAACCTGGGTTACTTCGTCGCAGACCGTGACGATCTGGTAGTTGAAGCTGGTGCGCACTTCGTACCGCGATCCGTACAGCGACGTGATGAGGAAGGTCCAGCCGAAATAAAGCTGGCGTTCCTCTTCGCCTTCTTCCAGGGTGCGGCAGCTATCAATGCCTTCTTTCCATTCGGTTTGTTCATACTCCCATAGGCGTACATAGGTGAAGTCGCCGCCAACTTCGTCTTCCAGCGCGGTACGCGCGGCGACAAACGCCAACCAGACCGGGTCTTCCGGGGTGGGGGTGGAGCCGCCCTGGTATGGGCCAACGTTACTGGTGGGGAGTGTATCGCCAGCGCTAACGGCCAGCGGCGTGATCCCGACTATCGCTATCAGCGCGGCGATCACGAAATAGACAAGTGTTTTACGATTGTTCACGTTGAGGTGTCCTTTCAGAGTCTTCTGTGTTTTAGCCCGCTCGAAGTCAGGCCAGCCGAACATTATAGCGTGTTCTTCCCGTTTGCATAGCCTGTTATTGTGATCGAAGTCGGATAATTTGTCGACAATCGATTTCCCTACTGCTGCCTGACAGCCCGGTTATTTGCCCGTAAATGGCCGGGGCGCGGCAAGCAGCGCCCCTACGGAGTGATTTACGGACAATATGCCTAATCCGCCGCCGCGCCGCCGCGAAGCTGCGTGGTATACAGTTCGTGGTAATGGCCCTGGACGGCGAGCAGTTCTTCATGAGTGCCACGTTCGATGATGCGCCCATGATCCATCACGACCACCTGATCGGCGCGGACGATAGTGCTCAGCCGGTGCGCGATTACGAACGATGTGCGGCCCTCCAACAGTTTAACGAGCGCGGCCTGCATTTGTATTTCGGTGATGGTATCGACGCTGCTGGTGGCCTCATCCAGAATGATGATGCGCGGATCGGCCAGCAGCGCGCGGGTGAAGGAGATCAACTGGCGCTGGCCGGTGCTCAGCCGGGA
>JAFGTJ010000176.1 GCA_016934195.1 Anaerolineae bacterium
TAATATCCCCGCGTATGCTGCGCATACGACCTCCAGCAGAGCTAGAGAGGGGGACTTGCACGTTCGCCGCTGCTTGTTTTCTCCCCCTCTCCATTTCGAATGGAGGCGCAACCTGCGGTTGCGTCGGGGCCGGGGGGCGAGGCCGTTTTCACGCACACATCCCAAGTCAGCAACAGGTCATTCGTGGCCCCGGCAAACGGGCAAACAGATGATCGGCGTATTGTGTCCCGGCAGTCCGCATGGTAGGCTTGTGAGACTCGTCACAGTTAGATTAAAATTTGTTCAAGAATTTTCAGTGAGAAAAATCACAAGGGAGAAGATCATTTATGGGCAGCAGGCCAAATATCCCCGATATCGTGATCGGACGGTTGCCGATCTACCTGCGCGCGCTGTACCGCATGATCCAGGAAGAGAAAGAATACACCTCATCCCAGGAACTCGGTGAACGCCTGGGCATCAGTTCCGCCCAGATTCGCAAGGACCTCTCGCATTTTGGCGAATTCGGCAAGCAAGGCACAGGCTATAACATCAAGTTTCTGCACGAGAAAATCCGCCAGATTCTCCAGGTGGACCGCGAGTGGCTGATCGCGGTGGTGGGCGTGGGCGATCTGGGGCACGCCATCGCGCATTACAGGGGATTTGCGCCGCGCGGATTCCATGTGGCGGCGCTGTTCGATAGTGCCCCAACCAAGATCGGTGAACAAATAGGGGGTCTGACGGTGATGCCCGTCAGCGCCATGAAGGACGAGATTCACCGCCAGAAAATCCAGGTCGCCATGCTCTCGGTGCCCGCCGAACATGCCCAACAGGTGGCGAACGAGTTGATTGGAGCCGGAATACGCGCCATCCTGAACTACGCGCCGATCACGCTGGCGGTTCCGCCGGATGTCCGCGTCCAGTATATTGACCCGGTAGCGCACTTGCAGCACATGACCTATTACCTGCGCTCCTGATCCAGTAGGCAAGTAACACAGCCAGGATTGCGCCAACGGTGTCAAAACCGAGATCAATCACTGAGGCATTGCGTCCAGGGACAAAGCCTTGATGAATTTCGTCCATCAGGCCATAGGTCATGGCAAACAAAACCGCCAGCAGCGCCGCCTCACGCACCGGGACCGCGTGTACACGCAGCGCGCGCAGCAGCAGCACGGCCAGCGCGCCATAACTCGCCATATGCGCGCCTTTTTTGATCGCAAATTCCCATAACCGGGCCGTAAAAACCGGCATCGCGCCGGAGAAATACAGGTCGCCCGCGCCGGGTGGCGGGCCGTGTTTGGGCTGCGCCGACGCCGCGAAGATCAACGCCAGCAGCAGCAAGACGGGTCCCCAGGTGGCGAGAACGCGGAACAGGTGGGTGTGGGATTTGGGATTTTCGGTTAACATCGGGCTACGGTCCGTTTCCGGTCAAATGTGTACAACATAACGGTAACATGGCGGCGGGCCAGCGGCAACAGACGTTCGGGCGGCGGCTGCCTGACGCGAAAAAAGTCGTTAGTGTTGGGTGATTAGTTGCTGGTTGTTGGTTTTTGGTCATCAGCCTCTCGTACCATTTTACGGGAAACGTCCAACCCACAACGCTGCATCAAACGCTGCGCTACCGGCTGACAGTCCCAACAACTCATCACCCAAAACCAACAACTAAAAACCCTTCACTCAGCACCAGCAACCCAGGAGAAACTACCATGTTTTCAGATGTGACCATCGGCTTTATCGGCGGCGGCAATATGGGCGGGGCCATGATACACGGCCTTGTCTCGCGCAGCCTGATCCCGCCGGACCAGATCATCGTGGCCGATCCGCGCACCGAGCGCGGCGAACAGTTGCGCCAGCAGTACGGCGTGCGCCCCACGACCAATAACCTCGAAGCGGCAACCCAGGCCGATATCCTGGTGCTGGCCGTCAAGCCACAGGTGCTCGACAGCGTGCTGCCAGAAGTGCGCGGCGGGGCGCGGTCGTGCCGGTTGGTGGTCAGCATCGTAGCGGGCGCGCCGATCCGCATGATCGCGGACGGGCTGGCGAACGCCTCCGTCGTGCGCGTGATGCCCAATACACCCGCCCAGGTCGGCCAGGGGATCAGCGTGTGGACCGCGACCGGCGAGGTCCCCGAACACGAGCGGGCACAGGCGCGCGCGCTGCTGCAAGCCTTTGGCGAGGAAATTTTCGTCACGGACGAAGACTATCTCGACATGGCAACCGCCCTCAGCGGGACCGGCCCGGCCTACGTGTTCCTGTTCATGGAAGCCATGATCGACGCCGGGGTCCACCTGGGATTCTCGCGGCATGTAGCCGAAAAACTGGTGATCCAGACCATGCGCGGCTCGGTCGAATACGCGGCGCAGTCCGGCGAACACATGGCCCACCTGCGGAACCAGGTCACAAGTCCCGGCGGCACCTCGGCGGAAGCCATTTACCAGTTGGAAAAAGGCAGTCTGCGGACGGTCGTCGCGCGCGCGATCTGGGCCGCGTACCAGCGGAGCATAGGCTTAGGCGGCGGGCGCAAAGTCTCGCGGCTGGCAGGCCGCCATCCCGACGATAACGGCCCCGACGAGGAATAAGAATGCGATAAGTTTTGTATACTCCGCCGGGCGCGTGCCGCGCCCGGTTTTTGTTCTCCGCCGTTCGAGCGTGCGCGAGACACGGGATATATTGCAGCAAGAGAATCATAAGAAAACCGTATGAAAATATTGTCTTCTTCCTGATTATCCGGTTTTACAGCCGGTCGCCAGACGTCTTTCATGAATTCTTCAAGAACTCGCAATTGTTTATTATGGCAAAATCGTATAATATATAGAGAATTGGGAATTGGTCACCGGTTAATCAAAACCACTAGAATGAGAGAATAAACATGAAACGTAGCCATATCGTCGCATTCGCTCTTGTTGTTATGCTGTTTGTCGCATCTTCCGTTACCTACGCGCAAGGTCCCGACACTACCTACATCATAGGTAACGTGAGCTGGGCCGCGCCTGGGCCATTTGTCGAAGAAATGGCGAGCCTGGGGTATGTAGAAGGCGAGAATATCACCTACATGTACGTGCCCTATGATGAAACCATCCCGATGGAAGAGTATCAGGCCTATTACGAAGCGCAGGTTCAGTTGATGGTGGATGCCGGGGCTGACGTGTTCGTCACCAATACCGACACCGACGCGATCAATCTCCAGCCACTGGTCGGCGATACACCAATCGTATTTGAACGTTCGGATGATCCCGTTGCAACTGGCGCGATCGCGGATTTAGTCACGCCGGGCGGCACCATGACCGGCACAATGACCAACCGGCCCCATGAGCGCCGCTTGCAAATCTTGACCGAAATCCTCCCCAGCACCGACAAGGTCCTTTACCTGTACAGCCCCCTGACGATGGAAGCTGAAACCGTGCTGGCCCAGGTGAACGCGGTAGCGGCAGAGTTGGGCATCGAAATTATCCCGGCCCAGACTCCAGATGGACCAACCGGCATCGAAGCGTTGGAGAATATACCGGAAGGTGTTGACTGGTTATTTGTGACGCCGTATATCCCATATTTTGACGTGGCGTTCATGGATAAGCTGCTTGCTACGTCTATGGAACATCAGGCCGGAATTGCCTGGATCATAGACGAGCCAGTACAGGGGTATCTAATGGGGTATGGGCCGAATATTGCCGCCTCCGACCGGCAAGCTGCCCAGATTGTGGACCGCATCCTGCGCGGCGCGAGTCCCGCCGACCTGCCGGTCCAGATTGCCGAAAACTACCTGTGGGTGAACCTGGAAACCGCCGAAGCGTTTAATATGGAAATCCCCCTGGGGGTTCTGCGACAGGCGAACACCATCATCCATCCTGGCTATTTTGACACGCTGCCGCAGGCGGAAGGCGCGCCCCAATAAACGGGTCAATCAGCCATGACTTTCACCGTCAAAATCAGTTAA
>JAFGTJ010000177.1 GCA_016934195.1 Anaerolineae bacterium
CACCGGCTGGTCCCGTGCGATACCGGCACGATTTTTATGCTCCAGCCGGACGGATCGGTCCGCGTGCGGCGCTGGACGGAAGGCCAGATGGAAGACTTCCGCACGGTGGCCGAGGAACACATGCCGGAGTTCCGAACCAGCCAGATTTTGCGCGAAAACGGCCAGCCGTTGGTGATTAACGACTGCGCCACCGATCCGCGCTGGGTCACGATGCAGGATCACCGCCCGATCCAGAGCTGGTTGGGCGCGCCGCTGATCCATCGCGGCGAATTTTTCGGAGAACTGAATCTCGACAGCAAGCGCCCGCATAATTTCAGCCAGGGGGACGCGGTGCTGGTCCATGCGCTGGCGACCCAGGTCGCCGCCGCGCTGTACGGCGCGCGCCAGTTTGAGGCCGAACAGCGCCGCGCCCAGCGAATGCAGGCGCTCAACGAACTCTACGCCGCGATAGGCCACCTGGACCTGGATGCCGTGCTGGAAGTGCTCTACCAGCGCATCAGCGACCTGATGGACACGCGCTCGTTTTACGTGGCGCTGTACGAAGCCGAGCCGCACCAGATTCGGCTGACCGGCGCATATGAGCGCGGCGAGCGCGTACCCGATATATCACAGGATGCCAACCTGGGATTGACCGGGCAGGTTTTGAAGTCCCGGCAGAGCATCATCATTCACGATCTCGCCGCCGAAGGTCTGCCGGATGGGGCCATCGTGCAGGGCGATACGCCGCGCAGCCTGGTCATGATCCCGCTGTTCACGCAGGACGAGATCGTGGGTGTGCTCAGCGTGCAGAGCGATCAGCCCCACGCCTATACCCCCGGCGACCTGGGCACACTGGAACTGATGGCCGGGGCAATTGCGACCGCCGTGCGCAACGCCCAGTTATACGATCAGACGGTCGCGCGGCTGGCCGCGCTGGAAACGCTGCACCAGATCGACCTGCAACTGACCAACGTGCAGGACCCGCACGCCATCGTCCTCCTGACGATCCAGGCGGTGCGCGAATTGTTCCAGCCGACCGAGGTGCAGGTGTGTTTGTGCCATGAACTGCCCTGGCCGCCCCGTTTGTGGACCGGCGGCGCGGCAGGCGCGATCCGGGTGCGCGACTGCCCCGACTGCGTGACTCCGCCCGCTGGCAGTCTGGCGGCTTACATCATGCAGACCCACGAGCGCGTGATGGTGGCCGATTTGAACCAACAGCCGGAACTGCAAGCCACATTTGACACGCCCTGGCCGGTTGGCGCGATGATCGCCTATCCCATTTACCGGGGCGCGCAGTTGTTCGGGATTCTCACGCTGCTGTACGACCAGCCCCATTTTTTCCGGCAGGACATGCTGCGCACGTTGGGCCTGCTGGCGTCCCAGGCGGCGGCGGCGCTCGACAGCGCCCGCCACACGCTGACGCTCAGCCGCCGGTTAGCCGAAGTCAGCGCCTTGCAGGAACTGGCCCGCCGGGTGAGCGCCTGCCAATCGCTGGACAGTATTTTACACACCGTCGTGCAGGCGATCCGCGATGTGTACGGCTGCAAATCGGCATCATTGGCCCTGCTGGAACCGGACGAACAGGTGGTATTGCTCCAGGCGTCGGTGGGAATCGCGCCCGAATTACTGGAACGGGCGCGGTTTGAAGTGGGCGAATACGTGGCGGGGCAGGTGGTCCAGACCGGGCAGGCGATTTACGTGCCGGATACGCACGCCGATCCCAATTTCCGCCAGATCGACCCGTCGATCCGCTCGATGCTGACCGTCCCGCTGAAGGTGCAGGACCGCGTGATCGGCGCGCTGAGCATCGACAGCGCGCAGGTCAGCGCCTTCGATCACGAGCACGAGCGCGTGCTGACCATCGCCGGGAACCAGATCGCGGCCACCATCGAGACGGTGCGCCGCACCCGTGAATTGGCCGAAGCCAATACCAAACTCAAGGCCCAGGACCAACTGCGCGAAGAACTGGTGATCCAGGTCAGCCACGATCTGCGGAGTCCGCTGTCATTGGTGCAGGGCTACGCCGGGCTGCTGTATGATGGGGCGTTTGGTCCGGTCAACGAAAAACAGGATGAAATTTTGCGCAGCATGGAACAGCGCTCCGACTCGATCAAGCAGTTGACGGAAGATATCATCGCCACCCACCCGATAGACCGTTCGAGTCTGGCCCTGATTCCGCTGGACATCGCGCATATGAGCCGTCAGGCCGTGCGCGACGCGGGCATCCTGTACGCCGATAACGACGTCCCGATCACGTTTGCGGCGGACGTGCTCGACGGCCAGCATTACATCGAAGGCGACGTTCACCGGCTCAACCGCGTATTCGACAACCTGATCAGCAACGCGGTAAAGTTCTCGCCCGACGGCGGGACGATCACGATCCGCACCCGGCGCGACCCGGATCAGCGGCGAATGCTGGTATCAATCATCGACCAGGGGATCGGCATTTCGGCGGCCAAGCTGCCCCACATTTTCGAGCGCTTCTTCCGGGGCGACAAGGCGTTCCGCGACCGGTTCAAGGGGACGGGCGTCGGCCTGTTCAATACGTGGCAGATCATCGCGGCCCACAACGGCGCGATCTGGGCCGACAGCGACGACGGGCAGGGCAGCACGTTTACGTTTGCGCTCCCGCTGGCCGAGGGATTTGACGAACATTAGCCCC
>JAFGTJ010000178.1 GCA_016934195.1 Anaerolineae bacterium
ATTTAGCTATTTTGCACCAAATCCGCGCAAATGCCGGAATTTAAATTTGATTTTTATTTGATCTTAATTTCGATGTGTTATCCTAATATCTAGATAGGTGGGCGCAAAAATTGGCCCCCTACACAACAACGGTATCACCAGGACAGTGCATATTACCCGTATGCTCCCCACCCCCACCTGACCCACCTTTAGGGCTGTCCTGAGATACAACGAGGGAAGGAGTCCCCGCCCCTTCCCTTTTTGCTTTCTTAGAGCCGTCAGCCGTCAGCTTTCAGCCATCAGCAAGTAGCATTCAGCGATCCGCCCGATCTCGCGTTTCCTCTCTCATATTTCTGTCCTCCGTGCCCTCGGTGCCTCTGTGGTGAATTTTTTACCCGCCCTTCTCACCCCGCGCGGGACCTGTTAGAATCATTCCCGGTAAATCACGGAGCAATAAAACATCATGCGTAAACCGCTTGTCGCCCTGGTGGGGCGGCCCAATGTGGGGAAATCAGCGCTGTTCAACCGGCTGGTGGGACAGCGCAAAGCCGTTGTATCGGACGTACCGGGCACGACCCGCGACCGCAACATCGACGAATCGGAATGGAACGGCGTGCTGTTCGACGTGGTGGATACCGGCGGCCTGGAAATTTACCAGCCCAAGCCGACCGGCGACGTCGTGGTCAGCCCGCTCGAAGAAGGCAGCCGCGATTTTGTGCCGGAAATCCGAACGCAGGCGATGCTGGCGATCAACGAGGCGGACGTGATCGTGATGGTGGTAGACACGATCCAGGGCATCACCGCCGCCGACGAGCAGATCACCGATATTCTGCGGCGCACCAGCAAACCGGTGATCGTCGCCGCGAACAAGGCCGATAACGCCGCCCGCCGTGAAGACGCCTTCGAGTTTTACGGGCTGGGCATGGGCGACGTTTTCCCGGTTTCGTCGCTGCACGGGACCGGAACCGGCGATCTGCTGGATGCGGTGGTTGCGGCGCTGCCCTTCAAGCCCGGTGAGGATTTTGACGCCGATCCCGACGACGGCACGATCCATATCGCGCTGGTGGGACGTCCCAACGTGGGCAAAAGCTCGCTGCTGAACAAACTGTTGGGCCAGGAACGCGCCATCGTCAGCCCGGTCGCCGGGACCACCCGTGACGCGGTGGATACCAGCCTTACGTGGTCGGGAATGCCGATCACGCTGATCGATACAGCCGGTATCCGGCGGCGCGGGCGCGTCGAACCGGGCATCGAGAAATACAGCGTGCTCCGCGCTCACCGCGCCATCGAGCAGGCGGACGTGGTGCTGCTGCTGATCGACGCCATCGACGGCATCACGCAGCAGGACGCCCACATCGCCGGGATGGTGCAGGAAGCGTATAAAAGCGTGGTGCTGGTGGTCAACAAGTGGGACGCCATCGAAAAAGACACCTTCACCGTCAACACCTACACCGAGGAAATCCGCTCCAAGCTGGCCTTTATGCCCTACGTCCCGGTGCTGTTCATCAGCGCGCTGACCGGCCAGCGGATTCATACCGTGCTGGAAACCGCCGTCCGCGTGCAGGAAGAACGAATGGTCCGTATTCCCACCAGCGAGCTAAACAAGATCGTGCGCGAGGCCATGTTACGCCACGCGCCGCAGACCAAACAGCCGCGCCCGCTGAAAATTTTCCTGGCGCAGCAGGTGCGCGTCGATCCGCCGACATTCCTGTTTCACATCAACGACAAATCGCTGCTGCACTTCACCTACGAGCGCTATTTGGAAAACCAGATTCGGCGCGTGTACCCGTTCACCGGGACGCCGATCCGTTTCAGCGTCCGTGAGCGCAAGCGGACGCCGAAGAGCGGGTAAGGCGCGTGCAATGGCGGCGAAATTGGCGCATAGTGGAGGAAAAGAAAGGAGCGTATACGATGGTCGGAGTCACCTATGAGGAAGTGGTCCGGTTGGCTGAGCAGCTTGCCCCGCCAGAACAAAAAGCGTTGATCGAGCACCTCCAGTTAATCGCCCAACGGCGGCAGTTAACAATCCAGGAACGCAAAGCATTGTTCGAGACGCTGATCACCGATCTCGGCCCTGTTTCGCCGGATTTCTCAGATCGCCGCGTAGATTGGTACGATGATGACGGGCGGTAAGGCATTTCTGGATACTAACATTTTGCTGCGATCTACCATCACGCAGTTTCCGCTATATGAACAGGCAAAGCGGCTCGTTGATGCTCAGATTGACGCGAATACGGAACTCTGGATCAGCCGCCAAGTCATTCGTGAATATATCGCCCAAGTGACTCGTCCACAGACGTTCATGAATCCAATGACAGTGGATGAGCTTGAAACCAAATTGCGTACAATCCGTGTGCTGTTCAAAATTGCCGACGACACCGAAGCCGTGACAACCGTCTTGATGGACTTGCTCAAAACTCACCCGACCGGGGGCAAGCAAATACACGATGCCAATGTGGTCGCCACCATGATCGCCTATGAAATCGATACGCTGCTTACTACCAACGTTAAAGACATGAAGCGGTTTGCTGACCGAATCACGATTTTATCGTTGGATGATGTGAAATAGTCAAACACCTGAAAACCCGGATGGTTGGGAAAATGACAGGCCATAAACCATTTTTGCCTGACGAAAAAGTAATGGTCCGCCCGGTAGAATCCCGTGACGTCACCGATCTCCAAACGCATTGTTTTGTGCGCGATACCGTTGAAGCCACCGAGCAGCGCATCACCGCTTACCTGGATCAATCCGCCGCCAACGAAGGCATCGCGCTCGTAGTGGAAGTCGATGGTCACGCCGTCGCCATATCGAGCTTCAGACGCGAATCGCATCCCTTGTTTGTGCATCGTGCAACCGTATCTGACGTCGTGGTTGGAATCGATTTCCAAAAACGCGGTTTCTCGCGCCTGTTGAATGAGGCGCTGCGATCCCATGCCGCTGAGATGGGCATTGAAATCCTGATGACAAGCTGCCGCTCCGGTGTGGAAGCCGAGCAGGTGTATCCCAAACTGGGATTCATAGAATGGGGACGGCTACCCAATGGTATCAAAGAACCCTGGAATAACACCGCCTATGATGAAGTATGCTTCTATATGCCTGTTAAATCCCAGGACTGAAAACACCAACTTGTCGCCCCCACATTCATACCGGAATCCAGCCCGCGCTGACCTATTTCCTACCCGCCCGACTTGCCCCTTACGGCCCATCGCGGGTATGCTTGAAGAGGAACATAATGCAGCAGCGTGTCAGGTAAAGCGGCCAGGGCAAGGGGGCGCAGTATGGCAGGGTTAAAAGGGCATACCCTCGGACAATATACGCTCGGTGATCGCATCGGCAAGGGCGGCATGGCGGAAGTCTACCGCGCCCGCCAGGAGTCGATGGATCGCGACGTAGCGATCAAGGTCATGACCTCGGAACTGGCCGAAAACGAGGAATTTGTGACCCGCTTCGAGCGCGAGGCCCGCGTGATCGCCCGCTTGCAGCATCCCCACATCCTGCCGGTGATCGACTTCGGGCGCAGCGGGGAACACGTCTATCTCGTGATGCGGCTGGTCACGGGCGGGATGCTCAGCGACCGGCTGCGCACGACCCGCCTGTCGCTGCGGCAGATCGATCACTTCATCACCCAGATCGCCTCGGCGCTGGAATACGCCCACCAGCGCGGCGTGATTCACCGCGACCTCAAGCCCAATAACGTGCTGCTGGATGATCAGGACAACGTCTACCTGACCGATTTCGGCATCGCTAAAATGCTGGCCGGAACTACAACGGGCGGCGCGAGCCTGACCGCGACGGGCCGCGTGATGGGCACGCCCGCGTATATGGCTCCCGAACAGTGGCGCAGCGAGGAAGTGGACGCCCGCACCGACATTTACGCGCTCGGCATTATCCTGTACGAAATGCTGACCGGCGCGCTGCCGTTTGTGTCCGATACCCCGTTCGGCATGATGTACAAGCACTTCGACCAGCCGCCGCCCAGTCTGCGCGTGCTCAATCCCGACCTGCCCGACCCGCTCGAACAGTTGATAATCCGGGCGATGGGCAAGCGTCCCGGCGACCGCCACAACTCCGCGCAGCAGTTGGCGCTGGAATTCCGCGCCATCGTGCAGGCCACGCCGCCGCTGGTCACGACCGGGATGCTGCCGCGCGCCACGCCGGAACTGATGGAACAGGCGACGATGGCGGCCCGGACCAATATGCCGTACAACGCCCACACCTCGCCGAGCAGCCCCACGCCGCCCGGCGGACGCGGCATGATTTACACCGACGGGGCGACCGCCCTGGTTCCCGATGCCCAAACCGGCGCAGCACCGGGCGCGCCCGCCGGTCCCGCAGCAGGCGCGGGCAAACGCTCGCCGTTCCAGGGAATTGTTTTTTGGGGCGGGTTGGCGGCGCTGGTGATCGCGGCGGTCGTGATCGGATTCCTGGTCCTGGGCGGGAGCGATGACGGCGGCAGCAATACCCCGGTGGTGATCGCGCCATCCGAAACCGCCACCGCCGAAGCGTCCACACCGACCGAAGACGCCGGGCGCGCGCAGGAAACCGCGACCCGGATCGCCTTCCTGTCCGGGGGATTAGCCACGTTCACGCCCAGCCACACACCGACGGATACACCGACCGATATCCCGACGGATACGCCGACGAACACCCACACGCCCACGCTCACCGATACCCCGACGATCACGCTTACGCCGACCGGGACTCCTGACCTGGACGCCACCACCGACGCGATGCTGGCCCGCCGCCTGACTCAGACCGCCGAAAGCTGGACCGATACGCCCACGCCGGATATCGATGCCAGTGTCGCGGCGGCGCTGACCGGCACGGCGGCCAGTTGGACCGATACCCCAATGCCGACCGACACGCCGACGGCGACCCACACGCCAACCGCAACGGCCACAGCAACAGCGACCAGCACGGCGACCGCGACCGCGACCAGCACGGCCACCCATACCGCCACGCGCACGCCCACCTACACGCCGACGCGCTATGTGCGGCCTACGCTGCCGCCGACGATCACGCCGCGCCCGTCCAACACCCGGTCGGCGTGCTCGATGCGGCCCCGCCTGGAAGTGGACGAGGGCGCGCGCACCACGCTCTACCCGCCGGACGATACGCGCGTGCGCCGCGCGCCCGGTTACGGCGCGAACGTGGTACGCAGCATCCCGCCGGGGCTGACATTCTGGGTCACGGGGGGGCCGTTGTGTAATGATGACGTGTGGTGGTGGCAGATCGAGGGTTACGATATCAACGGGCAGTGGGAAGGCTGGATTGGCGAAGGCGCAAACGGCGAATACTGGATCGAACCGTTCGACTCCGGCCCGGCAGTCTGCCCCGGCGCGCCGGTCCCGCGTATGTGGCCGGGCGAACAGGGCCGGGTCATGCTGACCCCGCCGCTGCCGTCCAATGTGCGCAGCGGGCCGAGCCGGACCGCCAGTATCACCGGCAAGCTGCAACCCGGCGACACCTTCACCGTGATCAGCGGGCCGGTGTGCGATACCGTGAACCTGTGGCGCTGGTGGCAGGTCAGTAACGGGCAGGTGGC
>JAFGTJ010000018.1 GCA_016934195.1 Anaerolineae bacterium
GTAGGGCACGCCTGCGCGCACGCCGGGACCACTTCGCCGTCGGCAATGGCGCGGCCCTCGACGGTGGCGTCTTCGGCGGCGCGGCGGATACGCTGGATGCAAAACGTGCATTTTTCCATGACGCCCGGCCCGCGCACCGTCACATCGGGGTTAAACTGCTGTTCCAGCGGCGCGTCAAACTCCGGCGCGCGGAAGTTAAAGAGGCGCACCCGGTAGGGACAGTTATTGCCGCAGTAGCGCGTCCCGATGCAGCGGTTATAGACCTGCACGTTCACATTTTCCTGCTCGCTGTGGTAGGATGCGTACACCGGGCAGACCGGCTCGCACGGCGCATTATTGCACTGCTGGCAGAATACCGGGATAAAACGCGCTTTCACGTCGGGGAATTCGCCTTCCCAATACCGTTCAATGCGCATCCAGTGCATGGACCGGCCCCGGATCACCTCGTCCTCGCTGGCGATGGGGACGTTGTTTTCGGCATGGCAGGCGACCACGCAGGCGTTACAGCCTGTGCATTTGTCGAGATCGACGATCATGGTCCACTTGCGTTCGCCGGATTTTTTCTCTGTTAAATTCTCTGACATCCATGAAACTCCTTTGGTTTAAATCCGCCTAGAACGGGACGTGGCCGTGTTCGCCGGAATCAATCGTGCTTTCCATGCGCGCTAACGTCTTGGTATCGCCCGTTTTCTCGATCTGGACCCGCACGGTAGACCAAACCAACGTGCTGCCGCTGGTATCCGTCTCGATCCCGATCAGGTGCAGCGGGTGACTGCCGCGTTTTTTGGCGTACCGGCCCAGGTCGGTGTGGCCCTGGCCGATAGGCACGGCGATTGTATCGGGCCGGATAGCCGGGAAGATGTATACCGGGGCCTCGATCTCGCCGTGCGGCGACGTAAGTTTCACAATATCACCATTATCGACGCCGAGTTCGTCCGCTGTGTGGGGATTGAGTTCGATCCATGTTCCCCAGGTTATTGTGGTCAGCGGGTCGGGCGAACCTTGCAGCCAGGGCAGATTCGCGCCGCTGCCATCGCCCAACAATGGGGAGAGGTAGAGGTGCAGGAAATAAGGATATTCTTCTGCATCTCCCTGGAATACCGTCGGCGTAACTTCCACCGGGCCGGAGATGGTGGCCTGTGGCGCGGATTCTTCCGGCGCGGATTCGGGCCACCAGCCGCCATGCTGCTGGAAGCGCGACCAGCGAACGTCGTTATCCTCACCGCCAGCCGCTCCCTTCGGCAGTTGGGTGATCATGTCCTTGATGAATGCCACTTCGTCGGTCCAGGGCAGGACGCTGGCCGCTGCCGGGATTCCCCTGGCAACGGTTAGCAGCACATCGCCAGTTGAGTGACTGTCGTATAACGGTCCGACAACCGGCTGCTGCCCGCTGATGACCGGCAGTCCACCGAATCCGGGCGCGACGACCTCGTATCCCCAGCCTTCCAGAAACACGCGATCCGGCAGGATGAAATCGGCATGGACGGCGGTTTCATCCACCAGCGGATTGAATGACACGACGGTTTCGACATTTGCCAGCGCTTCGACAAAACCGGAATCCGGTGGCAGATCGAACACGGGATTCGCGCCGTGTACCAGCAGCACCTTGATCTCGCCGTTTGCCATGCGGTCGATCAGGGTTTGCGCCTCAGCATAGGTGGACAGCGGTGGGACGGTCAGATCAGCTGCCGGGGTCGCGGGCGTGGTAGATAAGCCGTTCGTCCCGGCGATCACGTTCAAGACCTGGACCGCTGCTACCGCTTCGACCGCGCTGCTGTGGCCGGTAAGTATGCTGCCGGGAATCGCCAGCGGGCGATCCGCTTCGCCAAAGGCGCGCGCCAGCGTAACCAGTTCCTCGACCGTTGTATGGCACGCGGCGGCGGCTTCTTCGAGATCAACCGCCGGGGCCAATGCTGCGGCCCGTTCGACACGATCCGCTGAGCCGAAGCCCTCATCGGCAATCAGGCGCGCAATCGCGCCCGCGACCAATGTTTCCGCGCCGGGACGCACCGGCAGCCAGCGATCCGCTTTTGCCCCGGTGATCGACATGCGTGGCTCAAACTGCACCAGCAGGCCGCGTTTGCCGTACTCCTGGTTGCGGAACTGGCCGAACTGTACTCCGTAGCCGGTAGCCGAAAGCCACGTTCCCAGGAAGTCCGCGCCAAACGAAAATACCGCGTCGGCGTGCGCCAGATCGTAGGTTGGCAGTCCGGCCTGATCGAACAGGGTTCCGGTCACCTGCGACAGCACGGTATAGCCGTTGAATCCGGTGTACAGATCATAGCGGACCGGGGTGGGCGCGTCGGTGGCTTCCGCGAAACGGCGGAACAACTCCACCAGATGGCCGGACGTGGTTGATCCCAACCATACGCCCACTGCGCCGTCTGCCGCGTCTATCCGCTCGAACACGGTATTGATCGCCTCGTTCCAGGGAATCGGGTCGTAATCGCGTTTGCCGCGTTCGTCCTGTTTCACTGCGCCGGTCACGCGGTCGGGATTATAGAGCAACTGCGGACCGGCCTGACCGCGTGCGCAGGTTTTTCCCTGGCTAACCGGGTGCGCCGGGTTGCCTTCGATCTTGATGGCGCGCCCGTTCATAATTTTTACAACGATACCACACGCGGCGGGACACATCCGGCAGGTGGTCGCGTAAAAACTGGGATTCCCGGCCAACTGCTCCTCCGGGGCCAGCACGTAAGGTTCAAGTTCAACCCACCGTTCGGTATCCTGTCCGCACCCGGCCAGGATCGCGGTAGCCGTTCCTGCTGCGCCAATCTTCAATAAATTTCGACGTGTAATAGTTGTCATAACGCCCCCTAACGATGGCAGACGGCGCAATCATACAGCGCGTCTTTGTTGTCTTGTTCGGCATGGCAGTCGAGACAAAATCCCATGTTCATGTTGACCACCGGCTCGGCGATTTCCATGCGCGCCACGTCGCCATGACACGCCCCGCAGCTTACGCCCGCCGCGATATGGGGATGGTGCGCGAAATAGACAAAACTCGGCTGCTCGTTGACGCGCTTCCAGGGGATTGGTTCCTGCCGTTCCCAGTAACCGGCCAACTTCTGAATCTCCGGCCTGTCGGTGGCGATATTGGCATGGCACCCCATACAGAGTTCCACGCTGGGGATAACGGCCTCCGGCGATTCGGCTGCCCCGTAATGGCAGTATTGGCACTGCATCCCATTTTTGCTGACGTGGATATTGTGGTTGAAGGCAATCGGCTGGTCATCGGCGGCGTCGGATTGCGCGCTGACGAGTAAGGCCAGCGCCGCAATGATAATCACCCCGACCAGCGCCCCTCCCATACCGATCAGCAGCCGCTGCCTTACAGATAAGCCAGATAAACGGCGCATGTGGACTCCTTTCTATGATGTTGGTTTATGTATGCCACTTGCAGATCACGGAATTAAAGTTTACTCACTCCTTTGATTTTATGATAGTTTTTTGCTAAATCCTAAATTCTTAAAGTCCGTGTTGCCCCTGCATAAAAATTAGCAAAGTTGGTGCTTTTTGTCACGACCTGGATGCTTCCTGGTATAATTGCCCGATGCGATTGCCCGTTGGGAGGTGTATTTCATGCGAATTATCGTGCATGGCGGACATGCGCTGCACGGCACATTCCGCCCATCCGGGAACAGTAACGCGGCGCTGGCGTTGATTGCGGCGTCTTTGTTGACCGGCGATCCGGTGACATTAAGCGGCGTGCCGGATACGCTGAGCACGGCTATGATGATTGATGCCGCGCGTGCGTTAGGTGCTGAGGTGACGCGCGAGGGCGACGTATACCACCTGAAAACGGACGCACTGCACACCCGGTCCCTTGATCAGGCATTCACCGAGCAGCAAGTGGGAACCGTGTTGTTTCTGGCTCCGATCCTGGCCCGACGGCAGCACGCCCGCATGGAAATTGCCTCGCCGCTCAGCCGCCTGCATACGCATCTGGCCGCTCTGCGCGATCTGGGCGTCAGCGTGAACATACGCGGCGGGGTGCTTGATTTTGCGGCCAATCCCTGGGATCACCGCGAGATCACGCTGCTGCAAACCAGTGTCACGGCAACAGCCCTGGTGTGTATGCTGGCGGCTCGCCTGGGCCAGGAAACGGTGGTCCATAACGCCGCCTCTGAACCGCATATTCAGGAATTGCAGCAGATGCTGGTACACATGGGCGCGTCGATTGACGGCATCGGTTCCAACCGGCTGTATATTAGGGGCACGGAGAATCTCGGTGGGGCCGCGATGCGTCTGTCCCCGGATCACGTCGAAATCGCCAGCATCGCCGCGATTGGCGCACTTACCGGCGGATCGTTGACCATCGCGGGTATTCAGGCCAATCACCTGCATGTGATCGCCAGGGTGTTTGCCCGGTTGGGCATTAATTTGTATCTCAACGGCGATACGCTGTTGGTGCCCGCTCATGCCGCGCTCGAAGTATCCCAACTGGAAGAAGAACAGGACGTCCCCATTGAAACCGCGCCCTGGCCGGGTTTTCCGTCTGATCTGGTGGCAATTGCCACCGTCGCCGCGACTCAGGCGCGCGGCACAACGCTGATCCACGAAAAGTTGTTCAATAACCGGCTGCTGTTTGTGGATAAGCTCACGGCGATGGGCGCGCAGATTGTGTTATGCGATCCGCACCGCGCGCTGGTGGTGGGGCCGTCCAGACTCCGGGGCGAATACCTGGATACGCCCGATGTGCGGACCGGGTTAGCGCTGCTGGGGGCCGCGCTGTGTTCGGAGAGTCGCGTGATCATTGATGGCGCGGAAATGATCGACCGCACGTTTGAAAACGTCGTGAGCAAACTGGTAGCGTTGGGCGCACAAATTGAGGTGGTGCAGGTGTGAGTGATCCGGCAGTTGAGATCAAGACCATCAACGGTTTGAAAACTGGCGTATGTATAACCGGCGAAGGTCCGGTGGTGCTGGCGCTGCACGGTTGGGGTGGAGGGATTCATAGTTTCTGGCCGGTTGCGGAACGGCTGGCGGAACATGGTTTTCGGGTTCACCTGCTGGACCTGCCCGGTTTTGGCAAGAGCGATTTGCCGCCGGAAACCTGGGGCGTGGCCGAGTATATGCAGTTTGTGCTCGCCTACTTAGATGCTGTTAAACTCCGTTCGGTGGCGCTGTTAGGGCACTCGTTCGGCGGGCGGATTGGCTTGATGCTGGCCGCCGATCACCCGGATCGCGTGAGCAAAATGGTGCTGGCTGCCAGCGCCGGACTTCGCACGCCGCCGACCTTGAAGCGTCGCACGCGGAATTTCGTCACCGGCTCGCTGCGCAAAACGCTCGACGTTCTGGGATTGGTGCGTTGGCGGAAGCAGTTTCAGAAACTATATAACCAGCGCTACGCTTCGGAAGATTACCTGACCGCCGGGCCGCTGCGCGAGAGCTTTGTGCAGATCATCAGCCAGGACCTGACCTCATATGCGCAGCGCGTCCATACTCCCACCGTGTTGATCTGGGGCGACCAGGACTCTGATACCCCGTTATGGCAGGGAAAAAAGTTGGAACAGTTGATTCCCGACGCCGGGCTGATCGTCTTTCAGGGCGTCGGGCATTTTGCGTACCTGGAACGGTTGGGCGACTATATTCGCATCGTGACCCATTTTCTGAACGCTGAGAGTTGATAGCCTGATGGTGCAAATCCTGATTTTTTTGTGGTTGCTGGGTATTTTGCTGCGAGTATGGCGGTTGGCCCGTTTTTTCCAACTGGAGGGGTACGACAATGCCCGTTTTTTGCGCTGGTTGGTGGGCAAGACTTCCCGTTATATTCGTTGGCGCGCGCTGATCTTCGTTGGGGTGGCGTGGCTTATCAGTCTGGTGTTGAACATGGTCGGGCAGGATACCGAGGCGGTGTACCTGCTGGTGTGGGGTATTGCCGGGTTGTGGAGCATGTGGTCCGAGCCACCCAAAGAAGTCAAGCAGTCGTTCAAAGTGACCCAACGCGCCGCGCGATTGCTGGTTACGGCCTGGGCGCTGGTCGTGATCGTGTTGATTGGCGCGGAGGTGGCGCTCCTGGCGGCGCTGGATGTGCCCGAACGGACTCAATTCGCGGTGATTACGTTTGTCGCGTTAGCCCTATGCCACCTCAGCCCGTTGGTGTTGGTGCTGGCAAACCTGCTGATGTACCCGGTAGAGGCGGGCTTCCGGCGTATGTTCTATAGCCGCGCCCGGCAAACGCTGAAACGCGCCGGGCCGGTCGTGATCGGCATTACGGGCAGTTATGGCAAAACCAGCACCAAAGAATTTTTAGCGCACATTTTGCGCGCCCGTTACCGCGTCCTGGCGACGCCCAAGAGTTACAATACGCTCATGGGCGTGTGCCTCGTGATCAATGATGATCTTAAGCGCGATCCGGCGTATGATTACTTCATCGTGGAGATGGGCGCTTATGTGGAAGGCGAAATCCGCGAGATTTGCCGGTTAACCGAGCCGCAGATCAGCATCGTGACCGCCGTAGGCCCGCAGCACCTGGAACGTTTCGGCAGCATCGAATCCACCGCCAAAGCGAAGTACGAGATCATCGAGTCCCTGCCTGCGGACGGTGTTGGCGTGTTTAACTGGGACAATCATTACGTCCGCGTTATGTACGAGCGTGGATATCCCCAAACGCGGCTCGCCATTTCGTGGGAAAACGCGCAGCACGCGACCCAACTGCGGTTCCTGGCGCGCAATCTTCGCGAGTCGGTGAACGGCCTGGAATTCGATGTGACCGATACCCTGTCGGGCGAAGAATCGCATTTCAACACGCGCTTGATGGGACGCCACAATATCACCAATATTTTGCTGGCAACCGCCGTTGCGCGCCATCTTGACATATCGCTGACCGAGATCGCGGTGCGTGTCGCCAGCCTGGAACCGGCGGAACACCGGCTGCAAGTCAAGACGCTGCCGGGTGGAATCACGGTCATTGACGATGCGTACAGCGCCAACCCGGTTGGCGCGCATAATGTGCTGGATGTGCTGGCGCTGCACCAACAGGGGCGGCGCGTTCTGATCACGCCGGGGATCGTTGAGTTGGGACCATTACAAACCCAGGAAAATACCAAACTGGGCAAGCACGCGGCCCAGGTCTGCACGGACATCGTCCTGGTGGGAATCGAACAAACGCAGCCGATCCAACAAGGGATTCGAGAGATCGGGTTTGACGAGAACCATCTTTTCATCTTTGATACTCGCGAAGAGGCGATTGCCTGGTTTAACCGGGCGCTCGAACCGGGCGATACGGTCCTGTTTTTGAATGATTTGCCGGATACTTACCTTTAAGCTTCCAGAATCCAAGCGCAAAGAAGGAACCAGAAGGAAACCATCATGAGCAGTGCAAGCAAAAAAACGGTCGGCGTGCTGTTTGGCAGCCGCTCAGTCGAACACGATGTATCCATTGTTACCGCGCAACAGGTGATGCAGGCCCTTGATCGCAGCCGGTACGATGTCGTGCCCCTTTACATCACCCGTGAGGGACGCTGGCTCACCGGGCCGGGCCTGTTCGACCTGAAGACCTTTCAGGCGGACAACATGGCCGAGATGATGGGCATGAAGGACGTGATCATCTCGCCCAGCACGGAGCACCGGGGCATTATCACCACGCCGGTCAGCGGCTTGTTTGCGCGCAGCCGGTTACAACGCCTGGACGTGGTGTTCCCGGCGCTGCATGGTTCGCATGGCGAGGATGGCACCGTTCAGGGGTTGCTGGAACTGGCCGGTATCCCGTATGTGGGGGCGGGTGTGATGGCGTCCGCCGTTGTGCGCGACAAAATCATGCTCAAGCGTATCCTGGCATATCACGATATTCCGACTCTAAAGCACCTGGGATTCACGCGCCACGCCTGGATGAGCGATTCCGGTGCGGTTTTGCAGCAGATTGACGGCGAAATCGGCTACCCGTTGTTTATTAAACCGGCCTCGTTGGGATCAAGCATCGGCGTAGCGCGGGCGGCCAACGCGGACGAAGCGCGCAATTACATCAACATCGCGGCCAATTTCGACCGGCGAATTCTGGTCGAACGGGCATTGGATAACGCCATCGAGATCAACTGCGCGGTAATGGGCAATTACGAGGTGCGGGCGTCGGTGCTGGAACAGCCAGTTAGCTGGCAGGAATTCCTGACCTACGAAGAGAAATATATGCGCAGCGAAGGCCCCGCCGGGATGAAGGGCGCGGAACGCAAGATTCCGGCTCCAATCTCCGAGGAACTGACCCAACGCATTCAGCAGCTTGCGGTGAAAGCGTTTGCAGCGGTGGACGGGCGCGGCACGGCGCGCGTCGATTTTTTGGTCAAGGAACAGGAAGGCGAGATTTTCCTGAACGAGATCAATACCCTGCCCGGTTCAATGGCCTTTT
The DNA here is from genome assembly GCA_016934195.1 of Anaerolineae bacterium. Lineage (GTDB taxonomy): Bacteria > Chloroflexota > Anaerolineae > Aggregatilineales > Aggregatilineaceae > JAFGTJ01. The sequence continues at coordinate 8,345 of JAFGTJ010000018.1, forward strand.
ACTTGTGGCAGGAAGAGGGCATGTCTCCAGCGGCGGTCGTGGACGAGATGATCCGGTTGGCGCTGGACGCACATACCGACAAGCGTAAAACCACCTATAACTACAAAACGGGCCTTTTGGCTCATGCTGCTGCGCGAGGATTGAAAGGAATTAAAAAATAAGCATGGCGCGCCGCAAGGCTGGATTCAAGGCTGCGTTGCATCCCTGGCTGGACCCGGCGCTGAGCCTGCCGGATCGCTGGCGGGCCGGACGTGCGCTGGCCGGGCTGCCGGATGGCACCTATCGCGTGCCGGTTGATGTGCCGTATTACGCGCAGTTTGCCAGCCCGGAACGCATCTACGATTACATTCATCACGGCTATGACGGGACGCAGGACCCGCGCTGGCAGCAGTTTGGCGCGGACGATCCGGCCATTTATGCGTTCTGGGCACCACGTATTTGCGCGGTGGCATGTATCAAAATGGCGGTCGAGGCGTTCTATCCCAACGTGCAGCCGCCGTTATGGGAATTGGTCAAAGCGGGGTTGGAAGTCAACGGCTACCGGGTGCGCGACTCACATGGGCGCTGGGTCGATCAGGGCTGGTACTATCACGCCCAGGCCCATCTGGCGAACGCCTACCGGCTTGAGGCGGCGGGGCAGGGGTACGTTTCGCCGCTGAGCGTGTGCCGGTATATTCGGGCCGGGTGGTTGGTTGGCGCTACCGTGAGTTCCGATATCGGTGAGCGCCCACCGGTTGAGCGCCTGCGCTACGGCGGTCATGTGGTGTTGGTGTACGGGTTCCGGTGGATCAACAGCCAACCGGCCCACTACTATCTGCACAACCCGTCAGGCCGTTTCCCGGAGCTTCAGAGCCACGCCGAGATACCCGCCGCGCGTTTTGACTCATGTTTTGCCCACCGGCTGGTTGCGCTGCGACCGGCTGGACAAAAAATTCAGCAGGCGGTTTTATACGAACCATCTGCCAGACGATGATGTGAATAAGACCGGTTATTTTCCGATAAAACGGTATCCGACCCCGTATTCATTCTGGATATAGGTCGGATTTTTTGCATCCGGCTCGATTTTGCGCCGCAGGTGCGAGACGTAAATGCGCGGGTAGTGATGCTCGGTGCTGTATTCGTATCCCCAGACCTGTTCGAGCAACTGCTGGAAGGTCAGGACCTGTCCCTTGTGGCGGACAAATGTCGCCAGCAGCTTGAACTCGGTCGGCGTGAGGCGTATTTCTTCTTCAGCGACCGATACCCGTCGCGCCTCGACATCAACCAGCAGGTAATCGTCCGTGTACCGGAGATTTTGCGTCTCTTTCTCGTCGCCCATGCGCGCGCGGCGGAGCAGGGCATTCAGGCGCGCATGAAATTCCATGCTGCGCAGGGGCTTGATCAGGTATTCGTCCGCCCCCAGGTTTAAGCCTTCGGCCATTTCCTCTTCGGTGACGGCGTGCGCGGTCATGATCAGGATCGGCACATTGGATAATTCACGGATACGCTGGCACACGATCATGCCGTTCATACCGGGCAGCGCGACATCCAGCACAACCAGGTTAGGCCGTGCTTCATGGAACAGGCGCAGCCCGTCTAACCCGTTGGTAGCGGTGTACACATCATAACCGTGACGCTTCAGGTCTAACTCCAGAAGACGATTCATTTCCAGATCGTCTTCTACGATCAGGACTTTAGTAGTCATCGGACAGACATCCTATCTCAGCGTTTGCAAGTTCTTTACTACAATTTTACAGGATTTTTCTATTTACTGGGAGTGTGTGTTTCGTTCAATTGCATCAGGATAGTTTTTGAAGCCGCCCGCGAGTTGTGATATGCTTGCCGGGCTGTTTTACCGGATGAGGCAATACCAATAGCCAACCGACCTAATCACACACCGCTCAGCGTTCAACATCCTGCCTGGACTACTCAGCCGCGCCGCGCTCCCGCCGCCCGGCTGCTTGACATGATTCCGGGCGGGTTGGCCTGGGTGAGCCTGTTCTGTATGGTCCTGGGAGCTTATTATGCGCCGCGTCTGGCGCTGGTGGGTGCGGCAGCACTGGGCGTCTATCTGGCGGTGCGTTTTGGCTTTGCCGGAGTTGCGATGTGGCAGGGATTGCGCCGCATTCAGGACTGGGAATCCAGGGATTGGCTCGCCGAATACAACCGGCGCGCTCAAATGGATAGTTTATCACTCAATACGGTGCATCACGTCGTCATTATCCCCAATTACCGGGAGGAGATCGCCATTCTCCGCCGCACGCTGATCCGGTTGGCGACGCAGGTACACGCTCAGACCTCGATTACTGTCGTATTGGCAATGGAAGACCAGGAACCGGGATCGGCGCAAAAAGGCGCGCTGCTGCAAGCCGAGTTTAGCTCCCAGTTTGATCACGTTTTCGTGGTGACACATCCCGCCGGGGAAACAGCCTGTAAATCGTCTAATCTTTCCTGGGCGGCGCGGTGGGCCAAACATACTCTGGTGGACCGGTTGGGATACAACATCAATCATCTGGTCGTCACCACCACCGATGCTGATACACTGTGGCACCCCCGATATTTTGAAAGCCTGAGCGTGTTGTTTGCCACCGATCCCCAGCGTTATGCCACTTTCTGGCAGGCTCCGATCCGGTATCACGGCAATGTGTGGACCATCACCCCGCTAATGCGGATGCTGCACGCCTATTCGTCTGCCTGGGAACTGGCTTACCTGTCGGCATCCTGGTGGCGGGCGCTGCCGATGTCGTCCTATTCGCTGAGTATGCGCCTGCTGCACACGACCGGGTACTGGGACTCCGATGTGATCGCGGACGAATGGCACGCCTATATCAATACCTATTTTCGGCGCGGCGGGGATATCCGGCTCCAGCCGGTCTATCTGCCTTTCCTGGCGAACGCGACGACCGGGCGTAATCTGTGGCAGGCGCTCAAGGAACGGTATTTGCAGACTTTCCGGCACGCCTGGGGCGCTAAGGAAATCGGTTACACCGTTACCCAGATAACCCAACACCGCCACGTCCCCTTACAGGACGCGCTTGGCCTCTTGCTCCGTGTGGCACATGACAATTTGCTGGCGAGTGTGGGCTGGATCACGATGGCGCTTGGCGGGCAGCTTCCGGTCCTGTTTCACCCGGCATTGTTGGCGCATCCGCTCACATTCCTGATTCAAGCGGCGGCGGCAGTGATGACGGCGCTTACCGTGCTGCTGTGGGTGATCGATCTGCGCATTCGTCCGCCGCGTTCCGTTCCCTGGACACTGCGCGCCCGGTTGTACGAACTGGCAAGTCTGCCGCTGCTGGCGGTGATGACCCTGTGCTGCGTGGCGCTGCCGGTGCTCCATGCGCAGACTCTCATGCTGCTGGGCATTCCGATTAAGTTCCGGGTGTCGGTCAAGACCTGACGCTTACTCCGGTCCTTTGAGCGCGAACAGGTGCGCCTGGCATTGGCAGTCGATCCAGACCCCGGTACCGGCACGCTGGTATCCGGCAGCGCCGCGAGCGTTTGCGCCCACTTGCATTCCAGCCTCAGCGGGGACTCGCGCCACCAGATTGCCGTTACGACCGCCTGCGCCTGTCAGCCGGTCGATATGCCAGTGGATGGGTTTACCGGCCTGCGAATGACGCCCCACGCGCGCGCGCACTGCCCACGCACACGTACCAGCCCGCGTCCAGGTCAACGATTCCCAGTTTCCCGATCTCAAGTTGGGTCGGGGCGTCAGGATACGGCAGTAAAAGGTAGGTTCCCGGTGTCGCAGGCAGAGTTGGTAAAATGTTGCAGCCGTGATTTTCGCGTTTGCGGACAACTTTACAACCACATTAAACTATGCTATGATGGGTCAGCTTACAATCGCAAACGCAGATCGCCCCTGGCGGCGGTCTATTGTTTTTATATTTAGGGAAACCAAGACACAGCGTTGGCTGTGTTTTTGTACACTGGCACTAGCTCTAGCCTGCATTTGGAGGGGTGGTATGGCCGACGAAGTTCATTATCTGACGCCACAGGGACAAAAGGAATACGAGGAACGGCTGACTTTTCTGCGCAACGTTCGACGGCAGGAAGTAGCTGAGCGTCTGCGTCTGGCGCTGGAAGAAGGCGGCGAACTGGTTGAAAACGCAGAGTACGAGGACGCCAAAAACGAACAGGCCTTCATCGAAGGGGAAATTCTGCGCCTGGAAATGATCCTGAGTAACGCCGTCCTGATTGAAGACAACGGTCCAAAGGACATCGTTACAATTGGCAATAAAGTCACCGTGCAAGAAGTGGGCATGGACTTCACCGAAGTATACCATCTGGTCGGTGCAGCCGAGGCCAATCCCCGCGCGGGCAAAATCTCCTATAAAAGCCCGGTGGGCAGCGCGTTGATGAATCACCAGGTTGGCGAGCAAGTGGTCGTCAAGGCTCCCGACGGGGATATCGTGTTTGAGATCAAGGCTATCGACTAATCACACGCAGCTTAGCGGTTTGCCTGTCAGTGCCCATGCCAGTCCCTGCTAGCGTGGGCCTTATTTTGTCTGGAGAATTGTATGTGGGAACCCACTAATAACCTGGAACAAGAACGACTCGACAAACTCAACCAACTGATCGCGCGCAATGCAGCGGCTTACCCTAACCGCGTCACGCGCACGCATACCACCACCGAAGCCCGGCGCGCATTTGAAACGGTCGAGGCTCATGCCGACGGCAGCACAGATCACGGTGCTGATAGTGCGGAGCCGGTAGAGGTCACGGTCTGCGGGCGGATTGTGCGGCAAAACCTGAAAGGGAAAGTCTATTTCGCCCATATCGAGGATGGCGAAGGCCGCCTCCAGCTATTCGTGCGAATCGACAACGTGGGCGAAGACGTGTTCGACATGATCCGGCATCAGATCGACCTGGGCGATTTTGTCCAGGCCAGCGGGACCATGATGCGAACCCGCACTGGCGAAGCGAGCGTCCTGACGCAAGAACTGGTCCTGCTCGCCAAAGCGCTGAGTCCCCTGCCGGTGATCAAAGAACGCACCACCGAAGACGGCACGGTCGAGCGGTACGGCACGTTCAGCGATGTAGAGGAACGGTTCCGCCAACGCTACGCGGACCTGGCCGTGAATCCCGATACGCGCGCGGTTTTTCGCCAGCGTGCCCTGACCATCGGCGCGCTGCGGCGTTTTCTGGATGACGAGCGCTTTCTGGAAGTTGAAACACCGATCCTTCAACCGATTTACGGGGGGGCGGCAGCGCGTCCGTTCGTGACGCACCATAACCAGCTTCACCAGGACTTGTTTCTGCGCATCAGTTTTGAGTTGTATCTCAAGCGGCTGTTGGTAGGCATGTATGACGCGGTGTACGAGATCGGGCGCGACTTCCGCAACGAAGGCGTGAGCTTCAAACACAACCCGGAATTCACCCAACTGGAATTCTACAAAGCTTATACCGATTATCATGGCATGATGGACCTGACGGAACGTATGGTGGCGTATGCCGCCGAGCGCGTCACCGGCAGCACCACGATCATATTTCAGGAGGACGAGATAAACCTTGCCCCCCCCTGGCAGCGAATCACGCTGCGGGATGCGATCCGCCAGAAATGCGGCATCGACTACGTGGATCATCCCGAAGCCGCCTCCCTGTACCAGGCCATGAAAGCGGCCAATATCGACGCATCGCCCAAAGATACCTGGGGCAAACTGGTCGATACGCTGCTCGGCACCGTCGTAGAGCCAACCCTGATCCAGCCCACCTTTATCCTGGATTACCCGCGTGATATCTCGCCCTTTGCCAAAGCGATCCCCGGCGACGA
>JAFGTJ010000179.1 GCA_016934195.1 Anaerolineae bacterium
GCACCGGGCGACGTGGTGGAAGTGTCGATCACGTTCACTGCGCCGGATACGCCCGGCGAGCAGCGCAGCACCTGGAAAGGGCGCGATCCACAGGGAAAGCTCTTCGAGTTTGACCTGTTCGTGCTGATCGAAGTCGAAGACGCGCAGCAACCGCCCCGCTTATTGGACGAGATGAACTGGGTCGCGGACGTGTCAGTCCCGGATGGTATGGAGGTCAAACCGGGTGAGTCGTTCGTCAAAACATGGCGCGTCCGTAATACCGGCGAAACCACCTGGGGACCGGGTTATACGTTCGCGTTTTTCGCGGACGACAAAATGAACGGTCCCGACAGCGTCGCATTACCCGCTACCCAACCCGGCGAAACAGCGGATATCTCGGTCAATCTTACCGCGCCAACCGCGCCGGGAATGCGTAAAAGCACCTGGAAAGGGCGCAACCCACAGGGCAAATTCTTTGATTACCACATGTTCGCGCTGGTCGATGTGGTGGACCCCAACCAGACCTATGATATGCTGCAATTCATGCGCGGCGATGGCCGGGTGTACGATTTGCGGTTCACCTGGGCGGGCGGCGGCAGCCAGCGCATCCAGACCCAGACCGAGGGCGACCGGTTCTACCATGTCAAGTTCCGCGAATGGGAGGAACTGTGGGCCGACAACCGCTTTATCTATCGCGGCACCGATACCTCACCGGGCGGCGGCGAAGTGTACACGCTGACCGAAAACGGGCAGTACGGCAGTCCCTGGCTGCCCCGGCGAATGTCGGTTGGTGTGCCTTTCCTGCGAACGCCTAAAGTGATCTTCCGCAATAAAAGCAATGGCAAACCGATAGCGGACAAGCAGTTTACCCACGTCACCTGGATCAAGCTGGTGGCGGTGCATAGCTCGCTCCGATTTGACAGCGGAATTGAATTGCACGACGTGGCCGAACTCGCCGCTTACGAGGAAGTAGGCGGTAAACCCAAAAATCAGCCGTTTGAGCACTACTACTATGCTAAAAAGTACGGCCTGGTGGCATGGCGGGGTAGTTTAGGGAAATCATTCATCGCGGAAGATTTCGCGTCGGGAACCATGCCGGACAACCAGCGCGAGGCGCTGGACTGGCCGTGGCAAATACTGGGAACGTAACAGACATAACATCGTAAACCAACCGGGGTGTAACCTGCGCGATACACCCCGGCGTGTTGTTCACCCAACCGACAAAAACAGACGTGATGACCCGATCCCTCAGTCCGGCTGCTTGACTTCGCCTGTCTCCATGAACATCACCCGCTCGCAGATATTTTTGATACGATCCCCAATCCGTTCCAGGTGATGGGACACCCACAGCAAATCGGTAGCGCGGTTGATATTGCGCGGGTCCTGCAACATGAACATCAGCAACTCACGGTACACCTGCTGATTGAGTTGGTCGATTTCCTGGTCGCGCTCAATGATCATTTTGGCTTGCTCGGAGTCCCAATCCAGGTAAGCGTTCAAACTGAGACGCATCATGTCGCGCGCGATCTGGGCCATGCGCGGCACATCAATCAGCGGCTTGAGCAGCGGCTCCTGAGCGAGCCGATCTGCGATGCGGGCAATTCCCTCCGCGTGGTCGCCGATGCGTTCCAATTCCACCACGATATGAATCGCAGTCACAATCGAACGCAAATCACGCGCGGTAGGCTGTTGGGTCCCCAACAGATGGTAGCAATCGCTTTCAACCTGATAGCGTATGACATTGATTTTTTTGTCATCTGCGATCACCTGGCGGGCTATATCCACGTCCTGATCTTTGAGCGCCCGAATTGCGCGCTCAATAGCCGAATCAACCATGTGGCTAATCCGCAGAATGTTGTCCCGTAAGACCGTCAAATCACGGTCCAATGAAGCCCGCGACTTAATGGGCGGAACCATATGCCGCCTCCTTTAGCCAAATCGACCGGTAATGTAATCCTCGGTACGGGAATCGCCGGGCCGGTTAAAAATTTTCTCCGTCCGGTCATATTCGATCAGCGCGCCCGCGCGTGTTTCGTCCGACAACATGAACGCAGTATAATCGGAGACGCGCGCGGCCTGCTGCATATTGTGCGTAACGATCACGATGGTGTAATCCTGGCTTAGCTCCGTCATCAGTTCTTCGATGCGCAGTGTGGCGATGGGATCAAGCGCCGAACACGGCTCATCCATCAGGATAATTTCCGGCTCGACTGCCAACGCGCGCGCAATGCACAAACGCTGCTGCTGCCCACCGGACAGCGCCAGCCCGGATTTCTTGAGATCGTCTTTCACTTCGTCCCACAGCGCAGCCTGCCGCAAACTCTGCTCAACGATATCCGCCAGCACGGATTTGTTGCGCTGGCCGAGAACGCGCGGCCCATACGTGATATTGTCAAAAATCGACTTGGGAAAAGGATTCGGCTTCTGGAACACCATCCCAATCCGCCGCCGGACCTCCACCGGGTCTACTGCCGGGGCATAGAGATTTTGCCCGTGAAACAGGACTTCGCCCGTCACGCGCGCGCTGGGAACCAGTTCGTTCATGCGGTTCAGCGAACGCAGCAGCGTACTTTTCCCGCAGCCCGACGGCCCGATCAAGGCCGTGATCTTGTTACGTTGAATCTGCATATCGACGTCACGTACAGCCAGAAAGTCGCCATAATAGACGTTCAAGCCGCGAAGTTCGAGGGCATATGTGCCGTTGTTGCTCACGATAATCTCCTACTAAAGCGATTGCGCAAGATCACAGCGATGGAATTCATGGTCAACAGCAGCACCAACAATACAACGATGGCAGCAGCAGCGGCATTACGGAATTCAGCCTGGGGCAGCGTGGTCCAGCGGTAGATCAACAATGGAAGCGCGGTAAAGATCGAGAATGGCCCTTTCGGGTCTTGGGTCAGGTAGGTTGCCCCACCAACCAGGATCAAAGGAGCCGTTTCACCGATAGCGCGCGAAATCGCCAGGATCGTCCCGGTCAGGATACCGGGCATGGCATAGGGCAGCACATGATTCCAGATCGTCTGCCAGTGCGTCGCGCCCAGTCCATAACTGGCCTGCCGCAGCGAATTCGGGACGGCCCGGATTGCTTCCTGCGCGTTGATGATGATCATCGGCAGGATCAGCAGCGCCAGCGTGAAACCCGCCGACAAGACGGTACGGCCATTGGCCGTATCCACGCCAAAAATGTTACCACTCGTGACCGTCTCCAGGGCGCGCACAAAGATTGCCAACCCCAAAATGCCGTAGATGATCGAAGGAACACCCGCCAGATTGTTAATATTGGTCTGGATGATCTGGTTCAGGCGGCTTTTACCCGCGTACTCTTCGAGGTAAATGGCCGCGCCCACACCCACCGGGAACGCCACCAGCATCGTGATCGCGATGACCAGCAGCGACCCGTACAGCGCCGGACGAATGCCGGTAATATCGGCGCGGCGCGGGTCAAGCTGCGAGGTAACAAAGTCTTTGTTAACCCACGAACGCCATTTGACTTCGGCCAGCGGGTTTTCCAGCGCCGTTTTGTCTTCAATGGCGGTGCGGTCCGTCAACGAATCCCACAGCGGCCAGCTTTCAATGACTTCCGGTTGGACCACGTTGTCGTACACCAACTTTTCAAGTGTATTCCGGTCCAGATTGCTCGCCAGAATACTCGCCGCTTGCGGTTCGCTCAACTTGTTGAGCGGCACTTCGGCCAGTTCCGCCGGGTACTCTTTCCCGTTAAGCACCTGATTCAACGGCATGGGGCTGAGATCGGCCCACCTATCTTCTCTGGCCTTTACGACGTTATCCAGCAAAAAAACGCGGAGCCGGGCTTTACGGACATTGACCGCCAGAACTGCGCCCAGTTCGCGTTCGGACAGATCACTCAGCGCGCGACCTGATGTTTCCATCAAGACCAGTTCTTCCAGGACAGAGCGATCCAGCGCGCTCAACGTGAGTTCTTGCAGCCGGTCAGGGCTTAACCGTTCGACCAGCACCTCGGTGATCTCGCGGTCGGAGAGCGCTTCTAAAGAGCGTCCGGCTTCGGTGAACACCAATATTTGAAGATCGCTCAGTTCCAGATTGCTCGCCAGGATATCGACGGCTAACGCAGCGTCCAATTCACCAACCGGGATCGCGGCGGCAGTTCCAGGATATATCTTGTCACCCAATACGATGCTGACCGGCTGCGCGTATAACTCCGGCCAATCGCCTGATTCGGCGGCAACCGTGCTCAATACCAAATCTTGCAGCCGGGTCACGCGGACATTTTCGGCCAATAGTGCTTTCGCCTCATCCAGCGTGATGGGTCCGGGATCGCCGGGGATCTCGTAACTGGTAATGGTCAGGGCTTCGGGCTGTACCATATATTGAACAGCGGTCAGGCCAATCGACTTGTTGATAATCGTCCACAGCAGCGTAGCGAGGGCAACCAGCGCAATCACAATCGAAAGGATGAACAATCCGCGCATGATGTTCCCCTGGATGTGACGCGCTTTAATATTCCGCTTGAACGCTTCGCCACTGGGTAAAACACCCTGTTCGACCTGCCGCGCCGGGACGTACTGCCACAATACCATCAAGGCCGCCAGTCCTCCGACCAGACTGCCCAGACCAATCACCGCGCCCGCGCCCGCAAAGAGCGCCGCGAGGATCACCGCCGCGAGCATCGCTGCTCCAAACCCGACCAGCCCACCTATGAGCGAACCAAGATACGGGTTGTATCCCTTGCGAGCCGCGACTTTGGCCGTGCTCAAACTGCCGCTGATAGCGATTAGCAGGCTGAAAAATACTGCACTGACCAGTGCCAGTCGTTCCATGAGTGTCTCGATCCTTACTAATCGTATTCTTCGCGGAGGTATACAACGACGTAGCGGCTGAGGATGTTAAGTCCCAGGGTCATCAAAAACAGCAGCAGGCCAACAGCAAAGATACTGTTGTAGTCCAGCGTATCGTAGGCCAGGTCGCCGCCGCTGATGCTGGCAATGTACCCCGTCATGGTCCAGGCCGACTCGAACGGGTCCGAAGATAAATTGGGGCGGGCACCGGCAGCAATCGCCATGATCATCGTTTCGCCAATCGCGCGCGATACCGCTATGATGAGCGCCGCCGCGATACCGGAAACAGCGGAGGGCAGCACCACTCGGATCGTCGTTTCCAGCTTGGTACAGCCCAACCCGTAAGACGCTTCACGCAGCGAATAGGGCACCGCGCTCAGCGCGTCTTCGCTCATCGAGGCCACCAGCGGCAAGATCATAATACCCATCACCAACCCGGCAGAGGCGATGTTAAAAATCTCCACGACATCTCTACCGAGCATATCTTGCATCAACGGTGTCATAAATTGCAGCGCAAAAAAACCGTACACGACGGTCGGAATACCGGCCAGCACTTCCAACACCGGCTTAATGCTGTTGCGCACACCGGGCCGGGCATATTCGCTCAGGTAGATGGCCGACCCCAGTCCAAAGGGCAGCGCGACCAGCATCGCGATCAACGAACTCATCATCGTAGCAGATACCAGGGGCGCAACCCCCACCATGTAACGGTGCGGCTGCCATTCGGTTGAGTTCACGAAATCCAACACGCCGACGGTGTGAATCGTGCCGGATTCGTCAATATACCTACTTGTGATCAGCAACAAGGATTCGCGACCCAGAACGAAGACAATGGCAAGAGTGGTGAAAATGGTCATGAAACCACATAAGAACAAGAAACCCTGAATGATGCTTTCGGCAGGGCGGGTCTGTTTGCCTAACCCCATCAAGGGGACTGACGCAGCGGCACGAGTGCCGGGCAACGTGCTCGCGTCAATTGTTATCTGCTCATCCATCACGTATCCTTCGTTGAAACTGTCGGAAAACAGGACGGTATGGGGAGAAATCAGGCTCCCTTTCTCCCCATACCGCACATTACACCGGGTTATAGGTTGGGCTCGTAAAATTACTCGCCCATCACGTCGAGCCAACGCTGCTTGGAAATGTTTAGCGTCTCGGTGCTGACCGGGAAGTATCCTACTTCTTGCACGACCTCGGTCGCGTTGGTCAGATAGTAGCTGATGAACGCCGCGACCTGGGGTTTTTCGGCCAGGATGCTGGCATCGGAGTAGATGAACAGCGGGCGCGACAGCATGTATTCGCCGCTTTCGGCGGTTTCGCGGGACGGCACAACGTAGCTGATGCCTTCGGCTTCCCATTCTTCTTCGGGGATCACGACCAGGGCACCGGCGTCGTCAAAGGTCACGTCGTTGGCAATGGCAATCGCGTCAAGGGTGTCTTCGTTCTGAACGTAGTAGGCGAAACCGAAGTAGCCGACACCGCCCTGGGTGCCCTGGATACCTTCGATCAGGGTAAAGTCGTTCTCGCTTTGGGTAGGCTGAGGGGCCAGCAGCGCATCGAACCGCAGTTCCTGGGTCGGCCAGGGATTATTCTTCTCACCCAGCACGGCTTCGCCGAAGAACATAAAGGTGCCGCTGTCAACGCCGGGGATAAAGAGCGAGATGTCGCCCAGGTCGGCCCACTCTTCGTTCAGGTCGCCCCATGCGGTCACTTCACCGGTAAAAATCTGGATCAGTTCGCTGCGCTTGAGTTCGGTAATCGGGAACCCTTCGGCAACCGCAACCGTGATGGCGTCGATGCCGATAAAGAATTCGAGGACATTTTCGCGGCCAATGGCGGCGCAATTCTCGATTTCGCTGCTCTTGACGGGACGGCTGGCGTTGTTGATGTCAGTCGAACCTTCGGTGCAGAAGCGCTCAAAACCGGCGCTGGTGCCGGTCTCAGCAACCGCGATGTTACCCGCGAAGCCATCGTCGTTGAAGCGCGCGGCCATCGCAATAGTCACAGGCTCAACCGTCGAGCTACCGGCAATGGCGATGTCGCCCGTCACGCTCAGGGGATCAACCTCAGGCAGTTCAATCGGATCGCCGCCCTGTGCCATCACACTGGCAACCGGCAGAACTACCGCCAAAATCAACACAAGGCCAAGAATTTTCGTTATACGGGATTTCATTTTCCCTCCTCAGGAAAAAGGGTATATCAGAGCGGGTCAATTAGGATGGGTTTGCCCTGACGAGGAGGATAGTAATGAAGAAAGATAAAGCGACAAGAAAGGTAGCGTTAAAACGAGTTTGCGGGGAGTTTAAATTACCTTTACGCCTCCTGGTCGTTGGTAAGGGCCAGGGCAATGTAAAACGTCGCGCCTTCCCCTTCGACACTTTCAGCCCAGGCGCGGCCCCCATGTGCCAGCACGATATGGCGCACAATCGCCAACCCTAACCCGGTCCCATTGCGGCGCGCCCGATCTACCTGGAAGAATCGTTCAAAAACACGCGACAAATCCTCAGCAGGAATACCGGGTCCCTTATCCTGTACCGCGATGATCGCTTCGCCCCCCTGAAGAGTGGCCGTAACCTGGATGGCGCTGCCCTCCGGGGAAAACTTAAGGGCATTGTGCAGAATGTTCTTGAGCGCCCGGCGAAGCTGCAAATCATCCCCCAGGACATAAATATCGTCCGGCACGCTGACATTGACAGTTTGTGTTTTTCCTTCAGCCAACGTCAAAAGCGGCTCGATACTGGCATTAACCGAGTCGCGGAGGCTAATCGACGTCATCCGTATCGGCATTTGCCCGGACTCGATCAGCGATAGATCGCGCATTTCCTGCACAAGATGGGTCAGCGTCTCCGTCTCGCGCCGGATATCGGTCGCCATTTTTTGGGTTTTTCTCGGCTTGCCGCCTTCAAAACTGAGGATCGTTTCGGCCAACAAACCAATCGCGGTAATGGGAGTGCTCAATTCGTGCGTGATGTTGGCAACCATATCCCGCCGGGACCGTTCGAGCCGTTGGATTTCCGTCACATCGCGCAACACCAGGACTGCCAGGGGATTTTGGAACGATTGTGAGACGACCGCCCGCGCATGCATAATGTGACGTTCGTACTCGATCCGCCGCTCAACCCCCTCACCCAACACCTTCTGAGCATCCTGGATAAGCGTTTCGAGTTCGGGCTGGCGCATGGCTCCGATCAACGTTTCCCCGACCAGATTGGGGCCGATCAGCGCTTCGGCTGCCGGATTTGCAAAGAGGATAGTCTGGCTGTCATCCAGCACCAACAACACGTCACTCACGGTTTTCAACAGGACATCGCGCAAGTGATCTTTCTGTTCCTGCTGAGTGGCACATTCGCGTTCGAGTTGGGTAACACGCAGTTGAGCGTCGCGTATCTGGGCTTGAACCCGCAGCAGCCGCGCCAGGAGAATCACGATCACCAATACCGCACCGGCAATGATCCAGTTTCCCATGAGTCGTCTGAGTCCTCGAATTTAACCCTCGAAACGGTAGCCGACCCCCCGCACCGTCACAATGCGGCGCGGTTGGGATGGATCATCTTCGATTTTTTCACGCAGCCACCGGACATGCACATCAACGGTTTTAGTCTGGCCGCTGTAGTCATAGCTCCACACACGCTCCAACAGCAAATCGCGCGAGAGCACTGCCCCCTGATTGCGCATGAGCGTTGCCAGCAAATCAAATTCTTTGTGGGTCATACGCAGTTCTTCATCATTGCGGGTAGCGCGGCGAGCGATCAAGTCCAGCGTCAGGTCCCCGGATTCCAACCGGTCAACCACCGTTCGGGCCGACGGCGCGCGGCGCAGCACGGCGCGCACACGGGCCAGGAATTCGCCCAGACTGAACGGCTTGACAATATAATCGTCCGCGCCGATTTCCAACCCTACAATCCGGTCTACCTCGCTGCCACGCGCCGTCAGCATCATAATCGGCACATCCGACTCGTTGCGAATGATCCGGCAAATCGACAGGCCATCCAGAGTCGGCAACATCACGTCCAACACGATCAGGTCCGGCGAGTTATCACGCGCCAACGTCAATGCTTCTGCACCGTCGCCGGTCTGGATCACCTTATAGTCTTCTTTGGACAGGTTGTACGCCAGAGTTTTGCGCAGCGTGTTATCATCTTCAACCAGTAAAATGGTTTTCATCACGTTTTCCTCAGATCATCGAACAAACCACTCCTTAATCTTAACGCCTTTTGGCTGTTTTGGTTTTAAAGTTTTTTAAGAAATACGGCAAGGGCGGCTGAGCGGCTGGTACAATGCGCGCATCTATGCCAGACCGCCCCAACTTTTCCCTTAAACCGGCCACTAGAAACCGGCCAGGGCCTCCGCAACGGTATCGTGAATGTCGGAAAACTGGTCGAACCCCACAATCTGAAGCACGCGCTTGACCTTTGGCGTCAACGCGGCCAGCTTCAAGTCCCCGCCCTGTGCGCGGTTTTGGGTGATGATATCGGCCAGTGTTCGCAGCGCGGCGCTGTTGATGTATTGCACCTGGACCATATCCAGCACCATTTTGTGGTTGCCCTCACGGACGGCGGTTTGCAACGCCTCATCAAGTTCAACTGCTCCGTTGCTATCAATGCGTCCCTCTACTGTAAAGATCAAAACCCCGTTTTCTTCACGCTCTATAATGTTCACCGTTTTTCGCTCCTAATCTAATAACGACGTGCCAGTAATTGTATATGTTCATGGCAAGGGGAAACAAAAAATGCCACCGCCGGGGTGTGCAGGAGATCGGCGATGGCATCCGTGATCAGAGTTCGTGATCCAAAATGGTACCCGGCAATTACTCCTGCGGGGCGGGCTGGTAGTTGAAGAACCACTTGGTCAGCAGGAAGTCGAGATACCCATCAGCCTTCAAACTGGCAAGGGCCGCGTTCATTGGGGCAACCAGTTCGCTGCCCTTCGGGAAGATGAAGCCCATCTCGTCATCCGAGATCGACGGGCCGGTCAGCTTGACCGCGCCGCCGGTCGTGCTCTTGAACCCGGCAGCGGCGGCAGCATCGGCGGGAATGGCGTCCACGTCACCCACGATCAACGCCTGGACCAGCGCGCCAAACTCGTTATAGACCACACGGCGACCCGAATCTTCGGACAGGTAATCGAGCGTGACCCAGAAGCCCGCCGTGCCCTGCTGCACACCTAACAGCAAGTCCTCATTGGCGACGAATTCATCCATATCTGTGAAGCGGTCTTCGTCGGCGCGCACCAGCAGGAACTGCTGCAAGTTGATGTAGGGATCGCCGAAGTCTACAATTTCCTTGCGCTCGTCGATAATGCTGATGCCGGTCATACCCATGTCGTACTGACCCTCGCCCACCGAGGCGATCATCACGTCCCAACTGGTGTATTGGTAATCGGGCGCGCAGTTAATACGCGAGCAGATTTCCGCCACCAGATCGTACTCAAAACCCATCACCTCGCCGGTAGTGGCTTCTTCAAACTGGAACGGCAGGTAGAGATTCTCAACCGCGATGGCGATCTCCTGGCCGTCCAGATCGGGCAGGTCGGCGTACAGTTCGCCGGTCGCAGGCACGTATTCCACAAACCACTTGTGGTACAGGAAATCCAGGAACCCGTCCGCCGTCATGCTGGCGAGCGCGGCATTGATCGGCGCGACCAGTTCACTGCCCTTCGGGAAAATGAAGCCCATCGTGTCTTCCGAGATCGCGGGACCGGTCAGTTTCACCGCGTCGGCAGTAGTGCTGACAAATCCGGCAGCCGCCGATGCATCGGCGGGAATAGCATCCACGTCACCTACAATCAACGCCTGGACCAGCGCGCCAAACTCGTTGTAGACCACGCGGCGGTCCGAGTCTTCGGGGATGTAGTCCAGCGTGACCCAGTAGCCTGCCGTGCCCTGCTGCACACCCAGGATCAGATTCTCGTCAGCCGCAAACTCCTCGATGTCCTCGAAGCGGTCTTCGTCGGCGCGCACCAGCAGGAACTGCTGCAAGTTGATGTAGGGATCGCTGAAGTCCACAATTTCCTTGCGTTCCTCAATGATGCTAATGCCGGTCATGCCCATGTCGTACTGGCCCTCGCCCACCGACGCGATCATCACGTCCCAACTGGTATACTGGTAGCTGGGCGTGCAGTTGATGCGGAGACACAGTTCCTCCACCAGATCGTATTCAAAGCCCATGACCTCGCCGGAAGCGGGGTTTTCAAATTGGAACGGCGTGTAGAGGTTTTCAACCGCGATGGCGATCTCCTGGCCCTCCAGGTCAGGCAAATCCGGGTAAACCGGTCCGGCGGCCTGAACTGGCATCAAGGACAAGGCCAGCATCGCCAGAATGATCAACAGAATACTATGTTTTGTCTTGAACATGGCAAATATCTCCTGATAGACTGTACTTAAGATGCACATTAAAGTGTAGTGCTGAATAGGATGTTCGGCAAACATGCGGATAACCTAATAACCTGGGACAATCGTCACCGCTCTGCATGACATTCTATACCTACAATGTCTCATGCAGAGACGCTAGTATCTACAACAGAGTCGCTTGTGAAAGAGGTCACAAATGCTGAATCTACTGCTTGTAGCCGGAGCCGTCGTCTGCGCAGCTCAGGCGATCCGGGCTGCTCGCCTGCTGGTATCGGCGCTGTGGTTGGCCGGGGTGAGCGCGCTGGTGGCCGTGATGTTGTACCGGCTGGGCGCGCGCGAAGTAGCCGTGATCGAACTCAGCGTCGGGGCCGGATTAGTCACGGTGCTGTTCGTCTTTGCGATCAGCATCGCGGGCGATGACGCGATGGGCGCGTCCGCCGTGATCCCGGTGCCGCTGGCAGTCGGGTTGATGCTGGCATTCGGTGCGCTGCTGGTCTGGATGGTGCTGCCGGTGGACCAGAACGCGAATAGTGCCGAAACGGTGTCGTTTGAAAGCGCACTGTGGGGCGACCGGGGACTGGACGTACTGGTGCAAATCGTGTTGATTTTTGCCGGAGTGTTGTGTTTGTTAGGCGTGCTGCAAGACCGCGCACCAACGGC
>JAFGTJ010000180.1 GCA_016934195.1 Anaerolineae bacterium
AAGCTAAAACACAAAAGTAAAAGTCCCGCCAAGTGACGGGACTTTTTAGTGTTTGGTAGCGTTTACCGGTCAGGCCGGTGATGGGGCTGTGCCCAGTGACGCGGGCGGGATATCTGTGCCGGTTTGCTCATTGGTCCCAGGCAAGGGGGATGATGGCTGGGATGGTTCGCCCGATACGTCGGGTTCCGGCGGCTCAGCATCGCCCATCAATTCCAGGAATTCGTCACGCCCGATGGTTTCCACTTCCACCAACCGGTCGGCTACCGCGTCGAGTTTGTCACGATGGGTGTGCAGGACATCAATGGTACGAGCGTAAGCGCTCGCCACGATCTCGTGAACTTCTTCGTCAATCTGTTCGGCTACGCTCTCGCTGTAGTCGCGCTGTTCGCCGATTTCGCGTCCCAGGAAGACCAGTTCTTCCTTTTGACCGAAAACACGCGGTCCCAGTTTTTCACTCATGCCCCATCGCGTGACCATCGTGCGCGCAAGGCGCGTAACGTGTTCCAGGTCGCTGGATGCGCCGTTGGTGATGTCGCCAAAAACGAGTTCCTCAGCGGCGCGCCCGCCCAGAATACCGGCGATCTGGTCCAGGTATTTCTGAGTAGTCCCCAACGACGTGTCATTTTCGGGCATCGTCCAGGTAACGCCGCCCGCCATGCCGCGTGATACAATTGTGACTTTGCGAACCGGGTCGCAGAGCGGCAAGAGGTGAAAGACGACGGCGTGCCCGGCTTCGTGATAGGCAATCAGGCGCTTTTCTTCTTCGGTGATGATGCGGCTGCGGCGTTCCGGCCCCAGGACCACGCGCTCAACGGCTTCTTCAAAGTCGCGCATCCCAATGCTTTTCTTATTCTTGCGCGCTGCGACGATGGCGGCTTCATTCACCAGATTTTCGAGGTCAGCGCCAACAAACCCCGGTGTCGTTTTTGCCAGTACGGTCAAGTCCACATCGGAGGCCAATGGTTTGCCGCGCGCGTGTACTTTCAGGATGGCTTCCCGCCCGCGCATATCAGGCCGGTCCAGGACCACGCGGCGGTCGAAGCGCCCCGGACGCAGCAGCGCCGGGTCCAAGATGTCGGGGCGGTTGGTGGCGGCCATGATGATCACGTTGGTGTCGGTGTCGAAGCCGTCCATCTCGACCAGAATCTGGTTGAGTGTCTGTTCGCGCTCGTCGTGACTGCCGCCCAGTCCGGCCCCGCGATGCCGTCCCACCGCGTCGATTTCGTCCACAAAGACGATGCATGGGCTGTGACGCTTGGCCTGATCGAACAGGTCGCGTACACGGCTGGCACCGACGCCGACGAACATCTCGACGAATTCCGAACCGGAAATGCTAAAAAATGGGACGCCTGCTTCACCACTGACGGCTTTCGCCAGCAGCGTTTTACCCGTGCCAGGAGACCCAACCAGCAAAACGCCTTTCGGGATGCGCGCGCCGAGTTGGATGAAGCGTTCCGGGTCTTTCAGAAACTCAACCACTTCTTGTAGTTCCTCTTTGGCTTCGTCCGCGCCTGCTACATCCTCGAACGTGACGGTAGGCTGGTCGCCAGTGAACATACGCGCGCGGCTTTTGCCGAATGACAACGCCTGGTTATTGGACCCTTGCGCCTGACGCAACATCAAGTAGATGAAGCCGCCGATCAACAGCAATGGCAAGAAAGTTCCGATCAGGCCAATCCAGTTAAAGAGGTTGCTTGGCTTGGTGAACTTGAAGTCGATTTGCTGAAGTTGTTCCTGGGATGCACCCAGCGACTCTAACAGCGAAACCGGGTCGTCGGTATTGGGATTAATCTGGGTTTTGCGAGTTTCGTTGTTATTGTAGTATGTGGCCGTCAGTTCGCCCTCATCCGAAACTTCGATGGCGCTCACTTTGCTGGCCCGGATATCACGCACCAGCTCACTGACAGTTACGTCTTTTGAGCCGGAGCCGTTATTGCGTACTCCAAACACTATCGCAGCGATTGCTGCGATAATGAGAATGTACACGAAGATGTTGCGCGAACGATTATTCACTCTGCTAGCCTCCAGCCCTTACACTTCGCTACCGGGTTAGGTTTTGATCCATTGGAATTATTACTCATCGAGGCATATTCCAATTATACTCGAAGCGCAAAGTAAAGACCAGACTTGACGCTCGCCGGGAAATTAATATTGCATAAGAAACCTGGTTATTTATACGTTGCGAGACGGTGTAATGTCATCATGCCCAGGCCTGGTAGACGGCGATCCACAACGGAATCAGCAGCACCAGGGCGATAAATGCCATAAATGCCAGCACGACTGTAACGAGATCGAGCTGCTGCGGCGGTTCGGTGGCGCGATAGCGCGACTGAATCATGGCTTCCGGTGCGCGTGGAAGCGGTGGTTGCTGCGAGTAATACTGTGATCCTGCCGTGACGGGTGGCGCAGCGGGCACGGTAGGCGGGTTATTGTATGAGCGATTGGTGTGAACATTTGGTCCCACATCGGGATGAGAATTGGGGATATACGCATTGGGTGATGCCTGGGCCGGTTGTGGCTGTGCATATACTGGGCCAGACGGCGGGATGGTAGCGGCGGTATCCGGTTGGGGTTCTTCCGGTGCTACTTCCGGGACGTGATCGGTGGTTGTATAGCCTTGCCGCCGGTAACTGACCAGAATACGGCCCAACTGGTCGGCGGTCCGGTAACGGGATGCGGGTTCTTTGGAGAGCACTTTTTGCAGGATGCGGTCCAGGTGTACCGGCACATTGGGATTCAGGTCGGACGCAGCAGGAGGCGTTTCGTGAATGTGCGCGAGCGCCAGTTCTTGCTGCTCGGTCCCCACGAACGGCAGGCGGCCTGTGAGCAGCTCAAATAATACGATGCCAATCGCGTATACATCCGAGGCCGGGGTGGGGGGTTCGCCCTGGGCCTGTTCGGGCGAAAAATAGTGTGGGCTGCCCCATACGACCTTTTGCCGTTCACGAGGTTGGGTAGCCGATAGCGCCTGGGCGATCCCAAAGTCCGTGACTTTCACCTTGTCGCTTTCAGTTACCAATACGTTTTGAGGCTTGACATCGGCATGGACCAGTCCGGCCCGGTGTGCATAACCGACTCCCGCGCAAATTTTGGTGGCGATGCTGAGCGCGCGGTCAATTGTAAAGGGAGCCGAGGCGCGTATTAGGCGTTTCAGGTCCTCGCCGTCAATGAATTCCATCACGATGTAATGGGTGCCGCCATCCTGCCCCACGTCATGCACGGTGACGATATTCGGGTGGGATAGGTTGGCGACGTTGCGGGCTTCCTGGCGAAAGCGTTTCAGGAATTCAGGATCGCTGGTCAGGCTGGGTCGCAGAATTTTTACCGCAACGGTGCGCCCTAATGCCAGGTCGGTTGCCTTGTAGATGACGGCCATCCCGCCGGAGCCTTGTTGGGCTACCAGTCGATAGCGCCCGTTTAAAAGCGTGTCATGAGAGGACATAGCGAAATCCTGTTATAATTCATGCTCAAAGCGTAGCGTTTACTATACCAAGTATATCTCATATGCTCTATCGGAAAAATTCTCAACTGCCATTGGGTCTGACCTACGAAGACCTGCCCGCCTGGATGCGGAAAACGCGCCGCGAGGTCGATTGGGCATTCCTGGGTGTGGCGGTGTTATGTGTGGTTGTGATCTGGCCGTTCATGGCGCGTTCCGGTATCCCTTACAATTCCGGTATGCAGATGGAAGTCAGCCGGACGGTCGAAATGGCGGAGGGCATCCAGTCTGGCGTGTTGTACCCGCGTTGGGCTGCTGATTTTAACTATGGCTACGGATCGCCGTTGTGGAATTATCTCGCTCCACTACCCCACTATTTGACCGCGCTGCATTATGTGTTGATCCAATCCAGCCCTGAAACCAGCGTCAAAGTGATCTTTATGTTGAGCGTAGCGTTATGTGGGTTGGGGATGTTTAGTTTTGTGCGGCGGCGATGGGGGATGTTTGCCGGGTTGCTGGCGGCAGCGGCCTATTTGTATAGCCCTCAGGTAGTGCTGGTCCAACCTTACCTGGAGAGCGACCTGGCCGGTACATTAGCGATGGGCTTGTTTGTGATGGCATTGTGGGCATTCGACCGGGTGCTGGTCGCCGGACGTGGTTGGGATGTAAGTGTTGCGGCTCTGGTGCTGGCAGGACTGCTGTTAGCTCATGCGCCTTTGAGTATGATCCTGGCCGGGATTGTGTTGGGGTGGTTGGTGTGGCGCGCGGTGGTGAATCGTGTTTACAGCGCGTGGGCGTTTGTCGCGTTTGGGTTGGGTGTTGCCCTGGCCGGGTTTTACTGGATTCCGGCCTGGCTGGAATGGTCGGATGTGAGATGGTTGGCGGCGTCAACGGTACCATTAGAGGATTGGCACCCACTCAGGCTGTTGGATATGTTGGCCCTGCCCGGCTTGCTGGATCGCAGCGCGGTTAATCCTGTACCGACTCATTCGCTTGGAATTATGGTATGGGGGGGGGCGAGTATTGCGCTCCTGGCGCTCCTGGTGTGGCTGTGGCACCGGACTCCGCCTGATCCGCGCCCGGTGCCGCGTGGCGAGGCGCTCCAATACCGGTTGGTGTTAATGCTGCGCACGGTTCCAGCAGCACAGCGCGATATCGGGTATTTTGTTTTGATTGGGGGCGTAACCTTTGTGCTGGTAACGCCGGTTGGTGCCGTGTTGTGGGAACGGCTGCGCGGCTGGCCCGCCCTGTATCCGCGTGATATGCTGCCGTTGATAGCGGCATGTGGGGCGATGGTGGCGGGACAGATTGGGCACTTATTGGAACGGGGGCATCGCCCATTGCGAGCATTGGCAGGCATGTGGGGAATCCTGGGGATGGTTGCGCTTCTGGCGTTACCCACCTTGCCGCTGCCTGCCTGGACCGGCGCGCATTCTGTGAATGATGTTTCGAGTCTGCTGCGGGAGGAGACACGCGGTTATATGGCGGCTTCACAGGTGACAGGCTGGCTTTTGCCCCGCGCGGTGCCGGAAGTTCCACAGCCTGCTCCCGCGTTGATTGCTTCGTATGAAAGCGGGTTGGTGGATACGGTGGATCGTAACGCGCTGCCTCGCTCGGTTCAGGTGGATATTATTGGTCACACGCCGCAATCCGAACGGTTGATTGTCCAGACTGAGAGTCCAGTGATATTGACCCTGCTCACATTTGACTATCCAGGCTGGCAGGTTCAAGTGGATAATGTTTCGATCCCTGTCTGGTCCGAAGTGGGAACCGGGTTGATTACATTTGAAGTTCAGGCAGGGCGACATGAGGTCCTGGTGCGGTTTGGCAGTACACCGGCGCGGAATGCGGGGTGGGTGATATCGGGATTGGCGTTGGCGGCGGTAGTGACTTTGGGAAGTTGGTTAGAAAGTCGCCAGTCTCATCGCCGACACACCGTACTTGTCAGCATGTCCGATATGGCATCCTGGCAGCATGTGATGCTGCTATTTGCGGTATTGGTGTTTAGTATCGGGGGGGCGGTTCCCCGGTTGGCCCCGGAATTATTCACGCGGCGTTCACTATCGGATAGTGTAGAACCGGCCCAACACCAGCTTCCCCGGACGTTACAGGGCGGTGTTGATCTGCTCGCGTATGATGTTGAGCCGGGAGCCAGTGTGCATCCTGGTAGCCATGTAACCATCACGTTATACTGGCGGGCGAGTCGACCCGATTTGCCCGATTACCAGACGGAACTAGCCATTGTGTCGGCCAATGATTCGAGTCGGCGCGTTAGTTTTGCGCAACACCGGCAGCCGGGTATGATTCCAAGCAGTCAATGGCCCAAATGGGCGCTGCTGGACCGGTATATTCGGGATACTTATTATCTTGAAATCGACAAGAATGCTTTGGAGGGAGAGTATAATATCATAGTTCAGGCCGGGCGCTGTGGGCAGGTCAATTTGTTCCCTTGTGAAACCATCGAACCGTTATTCGTTCGAGATGGTCGCGGCAGCAGTTTGGGGCAGCATATAGTCTTGCCGACAGTGATTAAGGTGCAGCCTTAGATTTTTTGTTATAAGGTTCTTTTCGTTAAAATCTTACCTAATATATTGGGCCAGGTGTATCATCGCGGAGATTATCATGAGTCAAGACGAGATTAAATCAAAGGTCGGCGAAGCGTGGAAAGCTCATTTTGACGGCAGTAATGCTGCTGCTGTTGAACTGTTCAAACAGGTGGTTGAGCAGGAGCCGACCCACGTTGATGCTTATTGGGGATTGGGATTGTCCTATCGCAAGAGCGGCGAGAAAGAAAATGCACTGCAAGCTTTTGAAAAGGTCAGGGATTTAATCGCGGGGGCATTGGAAGCCGAACCTGAAAATTACGAACGGCTCTTGATGTTAAACCGTATGGTGAAGCAGCAAATTGAGCAGATGGATGACTTTTTAGACTGATTGGGGAGCGTTATGACCGTAACCAAGCGCGAACGTTTGGAAAAAACGATTGCTGGCGAACAGTCGGATCGTGTGCCGGTGGCGTTATGGCGTCACTGGCCGGGGGATGATCAGCGCGCCGCCGATCTTGCTGACGCGACGGTTGCATTTCAGCGGCGGTGGGATTTTGATTTTTGCAAAGTGACGCCTGCCAGTTCCTTTTGTATTTCTGATTATGGTGTGCAAACGCGCTGGACGGGAAATTTGGAAGGCACCCGCGACTATGTGAAGCGGGCAGTGTTACGCTCGCTGGATTGGACCGAACTGCGAGTCCTGGACCCTGGAAAAGGGGCATTAGCCCGCCAGTTGGAATGTTTGCGGCTGCTCAAGGATGCGTTTGGGGATGAGGTTCCTTTTATCCAGACCATTTTTAGCCCACTGGCCCAGGCCAAGAATATCGTCGGGAAAGAACTGCTGATCGAACACATGCGTACCGCGCCGGACCGGGTAAAAACGGGATTGAATACGATCACGGAAAGCACGCTGCGGTTTCTCGATGCGATGCGCAAGATCGGTGTGTCGGGCATTTTTTATGCCGTCCAGCATGGCTCTTATGCCGTGATGAGCGAGAGCGAATACCGTGAGTTTGGCCGCCCGTATGATCTGCGTATTTTGGAAGCGCTGCCCGAATCGTGGTGGCTGAACGTGATGCACCTGCATGGCAGCGCCCCGATGTTTGACGTAGTGGCGGATTACCCGGTTCAGGTGATCAACTGGCATGATCGGGAAACCAGTCCCAATCTGGCCGAGGGCAAGCTGAAGTTCAGCGGCGCGGTGAGCGGCGGAATCGGGCGGTGGGATGCCATGCACAACGGGACCCCCGTTGAAGTGCGTTCCCAGGCACGGCAGGCGATTGAGCAGACCAATGGCCGCCGGTTTGTGCTCTCAACCGGGTGCGTGGTGATGATCACGACGCCAGTTTCTAACATTCGTGCCGCGCGAGAAGTGGTTGAATCGCTCACTTAAACGATCAGGAGATAGGCGTGCCGATTCGTGTCATTGCCGGAAGCGCCAAAGGGCGTAAATTGAAGATGGTTCCCGGCGACTCGACGCGCCCGGTAATGGACCGGGTGAAAGAAGCGCTGTTTAACATTCTGGGAACGAGCGTGATGGATTGTTCGTTTCTGGATTTATTCGCAGGAACGGGTAGCGTGGGAATCGAGGCGCTCAGTCGTGGGGCGGAACGGGCGGTGTTCGTTGACATGGACCGTTTTGCGATCCGCACCATCCACGAGAATCTGGCACTTACACGATTGGC
>JAFGTJ010000181.1 GCA_016934195.1 Anaerolineae bacterium
CACCTGCACACGCATTCGCCCCCAGGCCACTTACGACGGCAAACAAGGCTTCAGCTATTTCGAGGGAATCGCCAGAGAAAACACCGGATCACAGGCGATCTGTATGCACCTGCTCACGATCCCGCCGGGGGGACGCGCCAAAGCGCACAAACACGAGCATCACGAAACCGCCATTTACGTGATCAGCGGCGAATCCGAGATGTGGTACGGGGAGGATTTGAGCGAGTACATGGTGATCAAAGCCGGGGAATTCCTGTATATCCCGGCGGGAATGCCGCACTTACCCGGCAATCTCAGCCAGACCGAACCCTGCACCGCCGTGATCGCGCGCACCGATCCCAACGAACAGGAAAGCGTCGTGCTGCTGCCGGAGTTGGAGCAGTTGGTGGAACGGTAGGAAAAAACCTCACCCCCAACGCGCCTTCGGCGCGCCCTGGACTTTGGCCCTTGTTTCTGGACGACTGGCTCGAAAAAACGGTCCTGGAACTCGGTTTAGCCAATACGCGCCATGCCGCCAGTCGCGCTTAGCGGGCTTTTGGCAGCGCTTTTTCGACGTTTCTCAGCCTGAGATTTTCTCTCCGGCCTTTTCCGGCGGCATTAACCAAAGTCCAGGGCCGGGGGGATAGGGGCTAACTTCAGGGCGCATCGGTATCAAAATTCCCGGATCGCCTGCCAGATGGCGCGGTCAACGGGAATCCCATGGGCCAGATAATCCGCGCGCGTTTTCAGAATACGCTCCCCCGGATAACGAATGGCGTCGTTATCGTCCGCCAGCGGCGCGGTTTTGAGACTATCGAGCGTATCCGTGATAACCCGATTCAGGACGGCGGGCGTCCCGGCCCGGCTGATATCAACGGCCCAATAGACCTGGGAAACGCCGTATTCGTGCGTCTGCTGCCCCAACTGGTACGTGGAACTGCCGCCGGACATGAGGGACGCGAACAAATCGAGCATCAACGCCAGCCCGGACCCTTTCCAGTACCCGATAGGCAGGGCACGCGCGGACTCTAAAATGGCAGCGGCGTTGGTGGTGAGCTGGCCCTGGGCATCATAGCCGCCGGGAACGGGGAGTTCCTGATCGCGCAGCCGGTACAGTTCAAGCTGGCCGAATGCGAACTGTGACATGGCGATGTCCAGCACCACCGGCCCGGATTCGCAGGGGATCGCCAGCACAATCGGGTTATTGCCGACGCGCGGTTCCGTGCCACCCCAGGGCGGCACGTTGGGAATCGTGTTCGTCCAGCAGATAAACGCAAACCCGGCTTCGGCGGCGCGCCAACCGTATTTCCCCGGACGCAGCCAGTGATTGGTATTTTGCAGCGCCACGCAGCCGATCCCGTGTTCGCGGGCCAGTTCCATCGCCCGATCCGTGCAGGCCAGCGCATTAATGATACCCGCGCCAAGCTGACCATCCCACTGTTCCCAGGCCCCAAAACGCGCCACCGGGCGCGGCTCGGCTTCGATATTCACATCCCCGCGTTTGACGGAATTGGCAAAAAACAGAATGCGGTTGTACCCGTGCGACGCGATCCCGTCGCGGCTGTTTTCGGCAAAAATCTGGGCGAGCAGTTCGGCTCGCTCCGGCGTAAATCCCACCGCCCGCAGGATACGAACGAATTCCTCAAGCATCTCATCATATGTTACGCGAATTATATCCGGCATCATGACCTCCACTGGTAATCGTGAAAAAACGCTTGACAAGTTGCCTCAAAATCGCATATCATTCTAATATATGAACAGCTAGTTCATATATTGAACTAATGATTGCAGCTTACCTGACTTTTGCCGGTCTGTCAACCCGTGCGCGTTGGCATGTAAGAAGGGAGGTCCTATCGCACCTCGCGTTTGCACCCATACAATATCGTTTGACCTAACAATTTGATTTAGGAGTATGAAAACATGTGGCACGTAACTCTCAAACGAGTACGCCTCCTTATTGTCCTCACAATCTTGTTTGTTATGCTCATCTCATCGGCCTCACTTAACGCGCAGGGTGGCGGCGGTTACATCGGTGAACTCGAAGGCCCCACGCTTGTGCTCGATCCCGCTCAATGGCCGACCGAATTCAGCGAAGCACCCATGCTGGCCGAGAAAGTGGCCGCTGGTGATCTGCCGCCCGTCGTTGAACGTATCCCGTCAGAGCCATTGGTGATCCAACCGTTGGATTCCATTGGTGAATACGGCGGCACATGGCGTCGCGCCTTCGTCGGCCCCGGCGACGGTGAAAACGGCAACCGGATCAACGCTTCCGACAAGCTGCTGTTCTGGGATTACACCGGCACCGAGATCGTTCCCAGCGCCGCGAAGGGCTGGGAAGTCAGCGAAGACGGCACCACCACCACCGTGTTCCTGCGCGAAGGTATGAAGTGGTCGGACGGCGCACCGTTTACCGCCGATGACTTCGTATTCTGGTTCGAGTGGATGTACAGCGACACGCGCATCACGACCCCCATCGCGGATATGGCCGTTCAGGGCCAGCAGGGTCGCGTTGAAAAAGTAGACGACTACACGGTCAGCTTTGTGTTCCCCGGCCCCAACCTGCTGTTTGTTGACCTGTTGGCCGGTGATACGCTGATCGGCGGCGGGCAGTCCGTCCGCCAGTCACGCGGGACCTCCTACGGTGCCTACGCTCCGGCGCATTATCTCAAGCAGTTCATCCCGGAAGTCAGCGGCAAGACGGAAGAAGAGTTGAACAAAGAAGCAACGGACGCGGGCTTTGAGGACTGGGTCACGCGGCTGCACTTCGCCACCGACTGGCAGCTTAACCCCGACGTGCCGAATATCGGGCCGTTCCGCACCGTCCAGCCGATCAACACCGAAGCCTGGGTCGTCGAGCGCAACCCGTACTACTGGGCCGTCGATACGGCGGGCAACCAGCTCCCGTACCTGGATCGGGTGGTGTTTACCCTGGCGGAAAATCCGCAGATCATCACGCTGCGCGCTATCGCAGGCGAGTATGACCAGCAGGAACGTCATATCCTGATGACGGAACTGCCCGCGATCATCGAAAACCAGGAAACCAGCAACTACACGCTGCACCTCGACCTGGCGTTTAATGGGTCCGATGCGGTGTACCAGTTCAACCAGAGCTACGACGCCGACCCGGAAATCGCCAAGTGGCTGACCAATGCCGATTTCCGCCGGGCGCTGTCGATTGGTATTGACCGTGACCAGTTGAACGAAACGTTCTGGCTGGGGGCCGGGGTGCCCGGTTCGGCTGTTCCTGCCGAATCGTCCCCCTACAATCCTGGCCCTGAATACCGCGATATGTGGTCCACCTATGATCCCGACCTGGCGAACCAGATGCTCGACGACATCGGGCTGACCGAACGCGACAGCGACGGATACCGTGTCCGCACCGACAACGGCGAGCGGCTGCGTCTGGAAATCCAGGCGGTGGCGTCCTTCCTGCCGTATGTTCAGATTTCGGAAATGATCGCCGATCAGTGGTCCGACCTCGGCATTTACGCCGAACCGCGCGAATACGAGCGCACGTTGGGCATGACCCGCGCCGCCAACAACGAGACTCAAATCTTCGTGTGGACCAACGGCGGGACCGAACTGCTCTACCTGTTCCCCCGTCACGCGATCCCGGTTGACCCCACCGAAGCGTTTATGGGTCCGGCGTTCGCCAAGTGGTTTGTAACCAACGGCGCGGACGGCATAGAACCGACCGATCCCAACCTGCTGCGTATCTACGAACTGTTCACCGCCGCGACCGGCCTGGACGAAGCGGGCCGCATCCAGAACGCCCAGGAAATCTGGAAGATTCTGGTTGATCAGCAGTACGGTATCGGCACCGTTGGGCAATCTCCGGCCTTCATGGGCGTGCGTATCGTCAACAACGATTTCGCCAACATCCCGGATCGCACCTGCATCGCGCAGCACTGCCGGACCCCCGGCGGCTCGCATCCCGAAACCTTCTACTTCACCAACCCGGATCGCCGGGATTAGGCTGGCTCGTTAGTTTATCCGTTGTGCGGGCGCTGTCCACCGGGCAGCGCCCCACCTGGATTGTGTTTTAGCCGAGAGGAAAGAGTATGCTCTCATTCATTGCACGCCGGATCATGCTGGGTGCGTTGACTACCTGGGTTATCAGCATCATCGCGTTTCTGGTGATCTTGCTGCCCCCTGGCGATTTCGTAGACGCTTACATCGCGCAGCTTTCCGGCCTGGGCCAGTACGTTTCGCTCGAAACCGCTGCCAATCTGCGCGAGCAATACGGCACCGACCAGCCCTTCCATGTGCAATATATCAAATGGATACGGCGGGTTGCGCATGGCGACTTCGGGCAGTCGCTGGAATTTGGCGTCCCGGTAGCGGACGTCATCGGGGACCGGCTGTGGCTGACGATGGTCGTCTCGTTAGGTGCCATTGCGCTCACCTGGGGGTTGGCGCTCCCCATCGGCATCTATTCGGCGGTGCATCAATATTCATTCGGCGATTATTTTTTCACGTTCATTGGCTTTATCGGGCTGGCGATTCCCAATTTCCTGCTGGCCCTGATCCTGATGTACATCGGGTTCAAATATTTCGATGCGAGCATCGGCGGTTTGTTTTCACCCGAATACCAGCTTGAGCCGTGGACCTGGGAAAAAATATGGGATTTGATCAAACACCTGCCGATGCCGGTGATCATCCTGGGGATGGCCGGGACTGCCCAATTGATCCGCATCATGCGCGCTAACCTGCTGGATGAACTGCGCAAGCCGTATGTGGTCACGGCGCGGGCCAAAGGTCTGACCGAAACCCGCGTGATCCTCAAATACCCGGTGCGGGCCGCGCTGAACCCGTTCGCCAGCACGATTGGCTACCTGCTCCCGTTTGTCGTATCCGGCAGCATCATCATTTCGGTGGTCATGAGTCTGCCGACGGTTGGCCCGATCCTGCTGCGCGCGCTGGTCGCCCAGGACGTGTACCTGGCCGGGACGATTATCCTGATGCTCGGTACGCTGACGGTGATTGGCACCATCATTTCTGACCTCTTGTTGATGTGGATCGATCCGCGAATCCGCCTGGAGCAACGTTAAGTGGATACCATGATTTCACCCGATGCACCGGTAGCAGACCCGATTGCCGGGCTGCCTGAGCCGGAGGGTTCCGAAACCGAAGAACGGATCGCCGTTGCGACTCAGTGGCAGTTGATGAGTATGCGGTTTCGCAAACATCGGCTGGCAATGGCGAGTCTCATCATTGTCATCCTGTTCTACCTGATCGCGATTTTTGCCAATTTCCTGGCCTACGCCGATCCATTCAAGACGGAAGCCTACCGTTCGTTGATGCCGCCCCAGAAAGTTATTTTGTGGGACGACGACGGGTTCAATCCGCATGTGCTGGCGGTTGAAGGCGCGCGCGATCCGGTGTCATTCAAGCGCATCTATAAAACCGACCCCGACCATAAAATCCCGCTGCGCCTGTTCGCGCACGGCTACGAATACAAGTTCTTAGGGCTGTTTCGCACCGACCGGCACCTGATTGGCGTGGCCGACGATGCGGGTGTGACGGCGGAGGAATCGATTTTCCTGATGGGCACCGACCTGTTGGGGCGCGATTTATTCTCGCGGCTGATGAGAGCGACCCGTATTTCGCTTTCGGTCGGGCTGGTGGGGGTGGCGCTGAGCATGTTTTTAGGCGTGCTGCTCGGCGGCATCTCCGGGTTATATGGCGGCGTGATCGATATCACCATCCAGCGCCTGATCGAGATCACGCGCTCCATCCCGACGATCCCGTTGTGGATGGGGTTGGCGGCGGCCATGCCGCGCGACTGGTCGGTCGTGAAAATTTACTTTGCGATCACGCTGATTATCTCGCTCATCGGCTGGACCGACCTGGCGCGGGTGGTGCGCGGGCGGTTCCTGTCGCTGCGCAACGAGGATTTCGTGCTGGCGGCGGAACTGGCGGGCGCGGGCCAACTGCGGATCATTTTCCGCCATATGGTGCCCTCGTTTCTCAGCCACATTATCGCGGCGATGACGCTGGCGCTCCCGGCGATGATCATCAGCGAAACGGCGTTGAGTTTTCTGGGTCTGGGCCTGCGACCGCCCGCGATCAGTTGGGGTGTGCTGTTGCAGGACGCCCAGAACATCCAGACGATGGCGAACACGCCCTGGCTGCTGCTGGTGGCGGTTCCGGTGATTATCGTCATTCTCGCCTTCAATTTCCTCGGTGATGGTCTACGGGATGCGGCAGACCCTTATGGATAAGCGGAGCGCAGTTGTGCAGAACAACGGACTTAACCAGACGATTCTGTCGGTACGTAATCTGAAGACCTATTTTTTCCAGGACGAAGGCACCGTCAAAGCGGTGGACGGCGCGACCTTCGACGTGTACGCGGGCAAAACACTGGGCATTGTCGGTGAAAGCGGCTGCGGCAAGAGTGTCACGGCCCGGTCCATTCTGCGTATCGAGGAAAAGCCCGCGCGGATTGTCGAGGGTGAAATCACCTTTCACCGGGCGAACGGCTCCGTTCTGGACGTGACCCAACTTGAGCCGGGCAGCCGCGAAATGCGCGCGATCCGGGGCGGCGAGATTTCATTGGTGTTTCAGGAACCGATGACGTCGTTCAGCGCCCATTACACCATCGGCAACCAGATCATCGAGATCATCCGGCTGCACCAGTCGGTGAGCAAACGTGCAGCGCGCGCGCAAACGATTGAACTGCTGCGCAAAGTCGGCATTCCCAAGCCGGAACGCCGCATTGATGAATACCCGTTCCAGCTCAGCGGCGGGCTGCGGCAGCGCGTGATGATCGCAATGGCGCTGGCGAATAACCCGCGCATCCTGATCGCGGACGAGCCGACCACCGCGCTCGACGTGACGACGCAGGCGCAAATCCTGGAATTATTGCAGGAACTGCAAGAACAAACCCGGATGGCCGTGATTCTAATCACCCACAACATGGGCGTCATCGCGGAGACAGCCGACGACGTGGTGGTGATGTACCTGGGCCGCGTGGTCGAAACCGGTCCGGTGGACGACATCTTTCACGCGCCGCAGCACCCTTATACGCGCGCGCTACTGCGGTCGATTCCGAGCATCATGTCGGAATCGCGGACCCGGCTGCCCACGATCAGCGGCTCGATTCCGCATCCCTACAACCGGCCCACCGGCTGCCCATTTCACCCGCGCTGCCCCGACTTCATGCCGGGGACGTGTAACCGGTTGGAGCCGCAGTTGCTGCCGGTGAACGAACACCAACAGGTCAATTGCTTTTTGTATCATGAACCACAACCGCACCAGTCCAACGACGAGGCAGTTAGCCATGAATAATGTGAAAAACGGCAGCCAACTGCCCGATAACGTATTGCTCGAAGTCCGGCACCTGAAAAAGTTTTTCCCGATTCGCCGGGGATTTCTCCAACGGGTGGTAGGGCATGTGCGCGCGGCAGATGACGTGAATTTCTCGCTGGAAAAAGGCGAAACGCTCTCACTGGTGGGCGAAAGCGGCTGCGGCAAAACCACGACCTCCCGCTGTATCCTGCGCGCCCTGACTCCGACCAGCGGCCAGGTGTTTTTCCGCACGGACGCGGGGAAGGTGATCGATATCGCGGCAGTATCAAAGCGCCGCCTGCGACCGCTGCGCAGCCAGATGCAGATGATTTTTCAGGACCCGTTTTCGTCTCTGAACCCGCGCATGACCCTGTTTGACATCATTGGCGAACCGCTGCTCATGAACGGCGTCAAGAACCGCCATGAACGGCTGGATCAGGTCGCGGAACTGCTGCGCGTGGTTGAACTGCGGCCCGAATACATGCAGCGCTATCCGCACGCCTTCAGCGGCGGCCAACGCCAGCGGATCGGGATCGCGCGCGCGCTGGCCCTAAATCCGAGCCTGATCGTGGCGGACGAACCCGTCTCGGCGTTGGACGTGTCGGTCCAGGCGCAGATTCTAAACCTGATGCTGGACTTGCAGGACCGGCTTGGATTGACCTATCTGTTTGTCGCGCACGATCTCAGCGTCGTCAAGCACATCAGTGATCGTGTCGCGGTGATGTACGTCGGCAAGATCGTTGAAATTGCCAGAACC
>JAFGTJ010000182.1 GCA_016934195.1 Anaerolineae bacterium
ACCGGGTTCTTCGCCCATCTGCGCCGCGTCGATCAACAGCACCAGGTCCGGCGCAAAGGCGCGCAGCGGCCCGGTGCAGTTTTCCGGCGCGGGACCGGCGTCGATCAGACTCACGCGATCCCGCCCTTCGGCCAATGGCAGCAGGGCACGAACCACAGCTAACCCGGCGGCATCGTCGCCGTTGAGTTCGTGCCCAATGCCGACCAGGGCGACCCTGGGTTGAGGGTTATTCTGTGTCTGTGCTGCTTGCGTCAGCGCCGTTTGAAGCTGCTGCGGCCAAGACGGTTTCGACATCTTCTTCGTTGCCATAATAGACCAAAAAGTCATCCGGGGTGAGCGAAGCCAGTTCCCATTCGTCGTTTGCCATTTCCAGACACTTTTTGGGGCAGCTCATCACGCACTGCGAACAAAATGTGCAGCGGTCCACATGGTAGCGGAATACGAACTTCCTGGCCTTTTTGTCCAGCACGATCACGTCAATCGCGTCGGAGGGGCAGTCTTTGGCGCACAGACCGCAGCCGGTGCAGTTTGTCAGGTCCCAATGAAGCTTGCTGCGCAGGTGTTCCGGCGCTTGAAGCCGTTCAAACGGGTATTGCTGGGTGGCAGGCTCACGAACCAACGCGCTCAGCGCATCTCGCCACATACTTCCTAACCGCATCTCACATCACTCCTTCCCAGACAATCAATGCCAGGAATTGGGCCAGGACCAGCAGCGCGCCATAGCGCCACCACAACCCGACCGTTTGATCGATACGAAGGCGCGTCATCAGCGCTTGCAGACCCGCCAGGATGCTCAACAGCGCCAGGGTTTTAGCTACGAAGATCAGCGGGTGCGTGACGCCGCCCAGGTAAAAGGCCGCGACCAGCGTCAGTCCAATGACCAGTTCCACGCCTTTGCCCAGGTGGAACAGCGCCAGCCCGCGCCCGCTGTATTCCGTCAATGCCCCGGCTACGATCTCGGTTTCGGCTTCCGGCGCATCGAAGGGCGGGAGTTCGAGCTTGCCCATAAGTCCGATCAGCGCCACCAGGAACCCGATTGGCTGAGTTACCAATAACCAGACGTGATCCCCGGCGTAGTCCGTGATCTCGCCAATCTGCCAGCTATCGGCCACGATTGCCGGGCCGAGCAGCGCCAGCAAAAAGGGCGCTTCGTAGGAAAACAACTGCGTCAGGGTACGGGTCGCGCCAATCAACGAGAAACGGTTGAGCGTATTGGCTCCGGCCAAGCCTGTTCCCAGGGTTAGCAAACTGAGCATGTACACCGTGACGATCAGGTCGCCGGAAAAACTGTAGGACGCTTCAAACCCAACCAGCGGCACGTACAGCGCAGCGGTCATGGCTCCGGCCAGCGCGATCACCGGTAGAGTGAAAAACAGGCGGGCGTCCACGCCATCCGGCACGACTTCCTCTTTTGCCAGCAGCTTGATGGTATCAGCCAGCGGTTGGAACCAGCGCGGCCCCATCCGGTTCTGAAACCGCGCTACCAGCTTGCGGTCAATCCATTCGTAGATCATTCCGACCAGCAGCAGGAACACGCCGCCGGGAAAGATCAGCAAAGCTGCAATCGCGCTCATCGGTAATATTCAATCCCATACTGTCGAAGCTGTTCCCACGTCCAGGCTTGCTCGCCCCGGCTTGGATCATTGATGGCAACCATCCGGTCATTGCACGAGAAGCAGGGGTCAATTCCGGTCAGGATCATGGGGATATCGGCGAGTTGATGACCGACGGCAATTTCCAGCACGGACGCCATGTTGGGTAGAGTAGGGGTGCGGACTTTCACGCGGTCGGCCATATCGGAACGGTTGCTCTTGATGTAGTAAAACAGTTCGCCGCGCGGCGCTTCTACCCGGCTGATCGTTTCGCCCGCCGGGATGCGGCGCGGCACACGAACGCTCAGGTCGCCTTCCGGCAGATCGTCCAGAATTTCGCGGATCAGGCGAATGCTCTCGAATAATTCGTTGACGCGCACGATGAAGCGTGCTTCGAGATCGCCCGCTGTTGCCGTTACGAGGTTGACCGGGTGTTCCGGGTAGGCAGCATACGGGGCGTGAACGCGCAGGTCCAGTTCCACGCCGGACGCCCGCGCCGTTGGCCCGACAATGCCCATCCGTTCGCAGTCCTCGCGCGTCATCACGCCAATGCCGCGTGTGCGGCGCAAAAACATAGTGTCCTGCGATACCACGTCCAGGTAATGCTTGATACGACCTTCCAAAAAGTCAAGGCCAACGCGGATATCGTCGGCCTGTTCGCCGTCGATGTCGCATTTCACGCCGCCAAGCTGGTTGGCCGAATAGTTAACCCGGTTGCCGGTAATGCCTTCCAGCAGGTTCATGACCGTCTCGCGGTCGCGCCAGGAATACATGAACAGCATATCGAACCCGGCTTCGTGCGCGGCCACGCCCAGCCAGAGCATATGGCTGTGAATGCGTTCCAGTTCGGCCACCAGCACGCGGATCGCCTGGGCGCGCGGCGGCGCTTCGACTCCGGCCAGTTTCTCGACCCCCAGGCAGTAGGCGGTCGCGTGGACGTGCGAGCAGATGCCGCAGACCCGTTCCAGCAGGTACAGGCTTTGAATCCAGTTGCGGCCTTCGGTCCCCTTCTCGATGCCGCGATGCACGTAACCCAGGCGCAGCGTCGCAGCGGTTACGACTTCGCCGTCCACCGTAAACTCGAAGTGACCCGGTTCCTTGAGCGCGGGGTGCTGCGGTCCGATGGGAATACGGAAAACGTCATTTTCTTGAGTTGGCGTAGTTGGCATCATGTGCTCCTAAGCGTCCGCCGGGTTGAAGTCTTTGCGCATGGGATAAACGCCCTGCGGCCAGTCGTCCGGCAGAAACAGCCGGTCGGTATTGGGCGTGCCCTCAATTGTGATCCCGAACATTTCGATCAGTTCGCGTTCGTAGAAACTGACCGACGGGATCACGCTGTAAATGCTGGTCACGACCGGCTGGTCACGCGGAATGCGCACGCGCAGCGTCAGGATCGCCGCGCCCGCGCAGAAATGGTACAGCAGTTCAAATTCACCGGCCTCGACGCCCAGGTCTACGCCCGTAATGGTCGAAAGATACCCCCAATGCGCATCCCGCAGCGCTGTGACTGCCGCCAGCAGGTCGTCCGGCTCGATGATCGCGTCCAGGCGATTTGGTTCCGGCGTCAGGGTTTCTTTGGCCCAGACCGCGATGAGTGCTGAACCCGTTTGCAATATGGCTTCGGTAGTCATGCGGTTTCCTCTACTCTGGCTGGCGCGTTTTCAACGGGGGCTGGTGACTGAATGCTGGTCAGCAGCTTGACCACTCCGTCGATGATGGCTTCGGGACGCGGCGGACAACCCGGTATATATGCATCGACCGGGATCACCTCGTTGATGCCGCCCATGATGTTGTAACAGCCCCGGAAGGTGCCGCCCGACAGCGCACACGCGCCGACGGCGACCACGAATTTCGGTTCTGGCATTTGTTCGTAGATGCGGATCAGTCGTTCGCGCGCTTGCCGCGTGACCGGCCCGGTGCAGATCAGGATATCGGCATGGCGCGGACTGCCTTGCAGCTTGATGCCAAAACGTTCCAGGTCATAGCGTGGGGTGAGCGTTGCCAGGATTTCAATATCACAGCCGTTGCACGATCCGCTGTTGAAGTGGATGGCCCAGGGCGAATTGACCCGCGCCCAGGTTTTGATACCGTCGATTACATTGTCTAGATTCATGGATATCTCCACATTAGCCCAGAATCAGGGCCACGAGCGCCAGCAT
>JAFGTJ010000183.1 GCA_016934195.1 Anaerolineae bacterium
CTAACTCGCGGTCAGGCGGTTTACTCGTCCGGCAGCATGTCGCGCAGGCGCTCGGAGAGCGCGTCGTTATTGAGCTTCATCCATGTTTGGGTGATCTCGTACTCGATCATCCAGTCCGGGATACGCATATCACGCAAAAACACCCAGTTGTGCGCCTCGTTCATAGCCCATTCCAGGTCGCGCAGAATTTCCTGGCGTGCTTTCTCGTCCTGGGTCGGTTTCCCGGCGCGATAATCAGGGTCGAGCATCATCCGGCAGGTCACGCGGTTGGCTTCGTACAGGTGGCCGATCTGGTCGCCCTGCTGGTCGCGGACCGTGATCGCCTGGGTCAGCGCGTCGGCGGCCTGCCGCCATTTGACCATATCCCGCCACAACGTCGGCGAAGGACGCTGGCTTTCGGGCAAACTCGTATTTTCGGCTTCGGCCTTGCACGCAAACTGGGCATCTTTCAACGCGAATCCGATCTCGCCCCAACTGCGGTGTTGGATGCTGACGGTATCGCTGGCGGCCAATGCCTTGAACACCGGCACGGTCCGCTCTATTTTCACGCGATCCGGCTTCTCGTCGCGCCATGCCGCGCGGCGAATCTCGCGCAGCCGGTCGAATGTCTCGATGCGGGCCGAGGACGGGGCCGCGTTGACCACGGCATTCAGCTTATCCTGGGAGATAGGCGAGGCTTC
Organism: Anaerolineae bacterium; assembly: GCA_016934195.1. Classification (GTDB taxonomy): domain Bacteria; phylum Chloroflexota; class Anaerolineae; order Aggregatilineales; family Aggregatilineaceae; genus JAFGTJ01. The sequence continues at coordinate 681 of JAFGTJ010000183.1, forward strand.
CCCGCTGTGTTCCAACTGGTCCTGCACCGCCTGGAGTAACGCCGTGCGGGTATCTTCGCGGTCCTGCACTTCCTTCCGCAGTGAGGCCAGCCGTTCACCGTAGACGTCGGCCTGGGTCAGCGCGCTCTGCAAAAACAGCCGGGACCACAGGTAACTGAGCAAAAAACCGCCCACCAGCGCGTACACGATGATCATGGCCGCAAACACTTTGTGCGCCGGGTTAATGGCGGTATCGGTGCTGAGTCCTTCAGCCAGATACACCGCCAGCGCGTCGAAGCCTTCCGGGACTTTTGTGATCTGGGTCAGGCCCACCCCAACCAGGATTTTAGTCAACCAATCGGAAATCTGTTCCAGGTTGGTATTAGGCCGGTAGCGCACATGCGGCTGTGACTGGCCGGATTCGTCCTGGACCTGATCCGGCAGTTCGCCTAACTCCGGCGTGCGCGGGATGCCGAACAAAAAGCCCAGCAAGATTCCCACCGCCAACGTTGCCATCGATGCCGCGCCCATGATCGTAAATACGCGGCGCGCCTCTTCTCTGGTGTTTCCCATGCTGTCGGCAAATAACAACAGCAGCGCGATCCCCATGATCAGCACCACAGCCAGAGCAATAGTGAGTTGGTTGCTTTGCCCCCTTCGAGCGCGGGCCGCCTCGTCGGTCAGGTTCAACCCCAGGAAAGCGCGCACCCCGGCCCAAAATCCCTGATTCGCCTGTTGGCCTTCTGCCATAACTCTTCCCCCTCAGTTAATTAATCAGCCTGCTTCGTTGTCGCTGTTTTGATCACTGTATTTTTGGAACGCCTGCCGGTACGCCTCGACCAACCGCCCGCCGTAGACCTGTACCAGCAGCTCGCTTAACTGCATTTCGGACTGCTCGCGCAGGAACATGTCACGAGTCGCCTGATCCCAGGATTCCCACATGGCGCGGAAAGTGTCGCGCGCATACAGGGGCATCAGCAGATCGTCCACGACCTGGGTTTCGAGCATTTCCAGCGTGCCGCCTTCCAACCCGCGCTTGACACGCAAATAGGCCGGGACAAACACGTCATGCGTCAACCGGCCCAGATCACCCAGATCGCAGCCCTGCCTGTGAAAAAAAACGCGGAAATCCTCGTCTTGCCACAAGGTATCGAGCACGGCGCTGGCCGCCTTACAATACATGCACATTCCGGTCCCTCAAAAATTTCCCTAATTTTCCGGCACATCCGTCTCACTGCCTTTATTATAGGGCCAATTCGCGCCAAAGGTGGAATTGTCCCGGATTTTTAGGGGGTGGGATTCGCCTGGGACTGAAGCCCCCGGCTATTTACAACAAAGGACCATCAATAGCCCTACCCGTGTGAGTGCGTATTGCCCCCCGCGCTGTCTCCCAAACGCAGCGGCACGTCGGGCGGATTTTCCCACCACGCTTGCAGCGCCGGAACCACCTCCGCCGCCGAGTCTACCAGCGTGATCCGTTGAATTTCGCGCGCGCTGACCGGCGACTCGTCGGCCAGTATTTCGATCACATGCCGCCACAGCGGGCCGACCAGCACAAACGGGCGCGCCGGAATCTGCCCGACTTGCAGCAGGCTCCACGCCAGCGTGATCTCGCTGAGGGTACCGACTCCGCCGCGCAGCGCGACGAAGGCGTCCGGCTGTTCGACCAGGTACAACAGCCGTTCGTGCAGCGTGGGAAATTCGACCGTTTCCTGTATCCAGGGATTCGGACGCAGGCCGCGTTCCTCAAACAGGCTGACGCGCACGCCGACGGTCTGGCCCCCGGCTTCGGCTGCGCCCTGGCTGGCGGCTTCCATCGCGCCGCTGTAACCGCCGGAAAGGATGCCCCATCCGGCCCCGGCCAGCGCGCGCCCCACGTCATAGGCGGTCTGCCATTCGTCCGTGCCGGGAAGGGTGCCCGCGCTGCCATAAACGGCGATCAGGCGGGTTTGGTTGGGTGATGAAGATGACATAGAAACTCCGTTATGATGATGATTGTGGTGTGTGCAATCGCTTTTTCATCGGCTGGGTGCGGAAGCCGGTCCCGTCAAAGCAGGGTCCCGTCCGCTCGCCGGTCGATTTTTTGTAGCCCAGCGCGGTATAAAACGGCACGGCATACAGCGACGCCGCCAGCGTGATTTTCGCCGCGCCCTGCCGCACGTTTTCCTGCTCGAACTCTTCCACCAGCATCCGGCCTATACCCCGGTGGTGGTGGTTTCCGTCCACAAACAGGCTGTGCAACCGGCCAATGCTGCCGCGCAGCAC
>JAFGTJ010000184.1 GCA_016934195.1 Anaerolineae bacterium
CGTCGGGCGTGCAGTGGTCCTGAAAGACATCGAACGCGACCTGATCCGCCGGAGTCAGGGCGCGCACGGTGTAACGGTCGTCCGGCATAATGCGCGTGAACGTGGCCGCATCCAGCATGTAGACCGGCATCGACTCGGTACGCGCCACCCGCGATCCCAACCCGGCTTGCAGGTCCGCCACCGTCAGCTGGTGATCCGCCGGGTGATCGGCGGCGACACGGCGCAGATCGTCCAGCAGGGCGGGCGGCGACTCGATCACGATGCGCGCGCCGACCGGCCATAGTCCCAGCCAGTCGTCGTGATACGTGTCCGGTTCGGGGATGACGGAGGTGCCCGGCTGGTCGAGTTGGTCCGCCGGGATGTCGAACTGCTGCCGCCAGATGGCGTTCACCTGGGCGTGGAAGTCGGGATTCATGGGCCTGTCACTTTCGGATTATGTGATCGCTGCGCAGAATTGTTGTACGGTGGCCCAGTGTAGAGGCGGGTGCGGTTCCGGTCAAGGGTTTTTTTTGTGTGCCGATCCACCCCCGCGCGGATTGTGTTATCATACAGGTAACTGGAATCAGGAAAGCAGGTGCGTTATGGCGATTGCCGCCCCTCCCGTCACGGCTGAAGCGTTTGAACACCTCGCGGCGCTGCCGGAAAACGCCGAGAAGCGGTTGGAACTCGTCGGGGGAGAAATAATCGAATTGGTTTCTAATAGCTACTGCTCCATTATTGCGTCACGCATCAATGGATTTCTGTTCATCTACCTGTTAGCCAACCCCATCGGGCATTTGACCGCGCCGGACGGCGGCTACGCTGTCGGCCAGGATCGCGTCATGCCGGACGTTGGATTCATCACCAAAGCGCGCTGTGAAAAAGCGCCCCGCGAAACCTGGGTATCGCTCGCGCCCGATCTCGCCGTTGAGATTATTTCGCCGTCCGACCGGCCCAAGACTATCGCCACCAAAGTCACGAACTATCTCGCGGCGGGTACGGTGGTCTGGCTGGTGGCTCCCGATGATCAGACGGTGACGGTGTATCGTCCCGGCCAACCGGCGCAGACCTTTGGCGCAGCGGATATGTTGGATGGAGACGACCTGCTGCCGGGGTTCACGCTGGCGGTGAAGGACATTTTTCCCGACGAGTAGCGTCGCGCGCCTTATTGTCCCCACGCCAAAAAAACGGGGCGATCTCCGCGTGGAGGTCGCCCCGGTGAGCGTATACCCGCTGGTAGCTGGTTGATTTTTACAGGCCCAGTTCCTGGCGAACGACGGCCAACTGGCCCGCTGCTCCCAGTTTCTCGTTTTTGTGGACAATAAACTTGGCGTACTCATCCACAAAAATCGTACCGGGTTTGCGGAAATCGAATTCGGCAGGCTTATCACGGAAGTATTCGCGGTGTACGCGCGTCCATACCAGCCGCCCATCGGTATCAATGTTCACTTTGGTGACACCAAGCGGAACCGCCTTGATGAAGCTGTTGACATCAACGCCTTTAGCCGAGGGATCAATCGCGCCCCCGGCGGCATTGATCCGGCTGACCTCTTCCTCAGGAACCGATGAGGAACCGTGCATCACCAATGGGAAATTGGGCAGATTCGCCTGAATCTCGGCCAGACGGTCGAAACGAATCCCCTGAGAGCCGGAAAACTTGTACGCGCCGTGACTGGTGCCAATGGCAACCGCGAGGCTGTCGCAGCCGGTCCGCTCGACAAACTCAACGGCCTGGTTTGCGTCGGTCAGGTTGACATTGGCCTCATCCACCACGATATCTTCTTCGACCCCACCCAGTTGCCCCAGTTCGGCCTCCACGCTCAAGCCTTTGGCATGGGCGCGTTCGACCACGCGGCGGGTGATAGCGACGTTTTCGTCGAATTCCTCATGGGAAGCATCGATCATGACCGAGCTGTAGAAACCCGAGTCGATGGCGTCGCAGCACGTTTCTTCGTCCCCATGATCAATGTGTACGGCGAAGACCGCTTCGGAATACTCTTCCTGCGCGGCCCGGATCACGCCTTCCAGCAGTTTGACCCCGGCGTACTTACGCGCCCCTTTAGAAATTTGAATAATGAATGGAGCCTGGGACCGGATACAGCCCTCGAACAAACCCCGCGTTTGCTCCAGGTTGTTGATATTGTAAGCTCCGATTGCAAAACGTCCGTAGGCGACCCTGAACAGGTCTGCGGTTGTAACGATCACCGGATGAATCCTTTCATTTCAATGCGTAAATTAGCAAACAGAGTGCTTCGAGGCGACACTATACAATTGTTTGCGATTGTGGTCAACATTTTGATTCACCGCTGGTAGCTGCGCGCCTGCGCCCCCTCGAAGATGATCTCGTCGCTGGCCCGGTCCGCGATCAGGCTCTCGCGCTCGGAAACCGTCATGGGCGTGAATTCCCCGGCGGCGCGGATAAAGTGGCCCAACAGCCGCACGTCGCCCGCCGCAACTGCCGCCGTCACGGTGGGATACGACAGCACAAACCGCACGCTCGGCCCGATCTGCTCGTAGGCGTCATACGGCTCGTACCAGGGTTCGTACACTTTGGGCCGGTCCCAGGGACCTTTGGCCGCCGACTTGATGATCTGGACCGCCAACCCGCGATCCGCCGCCAGTCCCAACAGCCGCTCGACGTCGTGGCGGAAATCGGGTTCGGCCATCAGGCGCGCATTCATCGGGAACATCACCGAGTCAAGATCGAAGCGCTGCACCGCCTCGTACTGTATCGCCGGAGTCAGCAGCCCGTGCCCCGTAATGCCCAGGAACCGTACCAATCCCTCGTCGCGCGCGCGCCGGAACGCTTCCATCGCGCCGCCCGGCCCGCTGATCTGGTCCAGTTCTTCAAACGTGGTGACGGCGTGGAACTGGTGCAGGTCGATCACGTCGGTATGCAGCAGCTTGAGCGAATTGTGCAGATCGGCCCACGCGCCCCCGGCGGTACGTTCGAGCGTCTTGCAGTTCAGGAAAAACTGGTCCCGCCGCGATTCCAGCCAGGGACCAAGCACCTGCTGCCCGTTGCCGTACTGCGGGGCCATGTCGATGTGGTTGATGCCGCCCGCCAGCGCTTCGTCCAACGCCCTATTTGCGCCGTCCTGGTCGATGTTCCAGAATGCCGCGCCGCCAAAGATCACGGCGCTGCTGAGATGTCCGGTACGGCCAAACTGCCGGTATTGCATGGGAAAATTCTCCTTGTGGAAATGGTGATCAGCGATCAGCCCTCAGCTTTCAGCGGTTAGATGCGGCCCAGATCGGGACGGTTGCGATGGTGGTCCTCTCCCCACGCGCGGAGCAGGGGACTCAGGGCGTGATGTCGCGCTCGCCCGTCAGCCGCGCGAGCGCCGCCCGCGCCGCGCCGCGCAGCACATCGTCGCTGCCATTACTGTCATCCAATACCGCCCGCAGCGGCGCGACGGCACGCGAATCGCCCAACGCGCCCAACGCCCACGCCACGCGCCCGCGCATCGGCTGGTCGGGATCGCGCAGCGCGGCGATCAACGGCTCGACCGCTTCCTCCCCGACGCGCACCAACGCGCCTGTTGCCCAGGATTGCACGGTATGCTCGGAATCGCCCAACGCATTCAGCAGCGGCTCGATCACGCGGGCATCGCGGATCAAGGCCAGCGCGATCACGGCGCTGGTTCGCACGGCGGGCTTGGCGTTTTTCAGCGCGCCGGTCAGCGGCCCAATCGCGCGCGTATCCCCGATCCGGCCCAGCGCGACCGCCGCCCGCGACCGTACCAGCAGTTCCGTATCGCGCAGACGGCTCAGCAGCGGTTCGACGGCGCGGGTGTCGCGCAGTTGGCCGAGCGACTGGGCAGCAGCGGCCCGTACCTGGGATTCGGGATCGTGCAGCGCGGCGATCAACGGGTAGACGGCCCGCCGCCCGCCCAATAAACCCAGGACCTGCGCCGCGCCGGTCCGCACGCGCCAGTTCGTGTCCCGCATGGCGAAGACCAGCGGCCTGAGCGCCACCCGTCCCAGTTGGCTCAACGCGCGCACCGCCCCGGCCCGCACGTCCAATTCCTCGTCGGCCAGCGCCGATAACAGCGGTTCCACCACGCGAATCCCACCCAGTTCGGCGAGCGCCTGAGTCGCGTCAAAACGCGCGGCGGTATTCGGATCACGGAGCGCCTCGGTCAGCGCATCCAGGGTTTCGTCATAGGTCATATATTCTGTCCACTCCTCATTGATTCAATTCTACCGCTTTTTAGGGCTGCGAGCACGACTCATTTGGCGTACAATAACCGGCAGGCGCTTATTAGCGGTCAGCCGTCAGCGATCAGCAATGGGTGAAACACGCCTGCGGGGTCTTCGCATGGAGCGGGATTTGAGGGTGAGGGTCAAAAAGTGCATAACACGCGCTGACCGCTGACCGCTGACCGCTGACCGCTGACCGCTGAAAGCTATTTTTCACAGGAGCATGTCATGATTGAAGGGTGTAAAGGCTGCTGCGCGATGCTGCTCGTGATCCCGCTGCTGCTGTGCGTCGGGATCGCGTGCGTGGTGGTGTTCGTGATGACTGCTGCCCCCGATCCGCCCCTCGCGGACAATTTCCAGCCCAGCCAGGCCGACTCCATCGCCTTTCAGAACGCCATCACCACCGCCACCAATGACGCCCGCAGCCAACGGTGGTTCGCCCTGTATTTTTCCGAGAAGCAGTTATCGTCGTGGCTGGCGCTGGAAGGCGAGCAATTCACCGATAAGGATCGCTGGATCACATTCAGCAACGTGCAGGCCGGGCTGGATAACGGGCTGATCACGGTGTATGCCGAGGTGGAGCGCTACGGGGTCACGCTGCCGCTGGAAGTCGTGGTCAAACCGGGATTCACCGCTGGCGGACAGTTCAAGTTCGAGATCGATTCGGCCAGTCTCGCCGGAATCCCCATGCCGGATGCCGCCCTGGACATGGTACAGGAGCAGATCGACGCGGCGCTGGATAAACCCTTCGCGGACCTGCCGGGCGAGTATTTTATTTATCAGGCCGACCTGTATATTGAGGACGGGATATTCTCCGTGCAAGGCGGGATCAAGTGATGATACGCTCAAAACGTTTTTTTCTATCGGTACTGCTTCCGTGCTGCACGGTGACGGTAGATCGCGGCGGCGGCACGCTGGAAATCACGGTCGTGTTAGGCGGGGGATGATCGCGCCCGGTTGCGCGGGGGGAAAACTCCACTATCATACAGGCTACAACAAGTTTTGACCGGTAATGTAGTAGCTCGTAAGGTTCAAGGTTGATGAGTGAGGATTCCCCTATTCGCGTGATCCTGGTGGACGATCACCAGAATATCCACGATGCCGTGACCGCGCTGCTGAAAACGGTGGATGATATCACGCTGGTGGGGGAAGCCTTTCGCGGCGAGGATGCCATCCAGATGTGCCGGAATATCAAGCCGGACGTCGTGCTGATGGACGTGCTCATGCCGGGGATGAACGGCGTCGAAACCACCCAGGCCATACTCGCCAACTGTTCCAATCTGCGCGTGCTGGCGCTGTCCAGCTTCCACGAATACGACGTGATCAGGCAAATGCTCGACAGCGGCGCGATTGGCTACCTGGTCAAAGACGCCCTCGCCGCCGACCTGATCGACACGATCCGCGCCACCCATCGCGGTAATACCGTGCTGTCGCCCGAAGTGGCCGACGCGCTGCTGTCGCCGCTGCCCGCTGCCGAATCCTCCGGTAATTTCGGCCTGACCGACCGCGAACAGCAGGTATTGCAGCTTATGGCGAACGGCCTCACCAATGCCCGCATCGCCGAGACGCTGTGCATCACCGCGCCGACCGTGCGCTTTCACCTGACCAACATCCTCGCCAAATTCGGTGTCGAGACTCGCTCGCAGGCGTTGGTGCTGGCCGCCAAACACCGCCTGGTGGAATGATATTTCGCATTAATTAACTCAAACGAAATTTAACATGAAACCAACCGCGACCTATCATTTGTGATAGGTTACATCCTCGCCTATCTCCGTTAAAATGATTAAGATAACATAATCTCTAGAGGTTTCACCTATCATGAGCGCCAACACGGATAGCTCAAACACCATTCCTACCAATCCTTTTCGGAGTCTGTGGTACGCGCTCTCCCAACCGGCTCCCTCGATTATCGAGCAGGAAGAACAGCGCCGGTCGCGCCTGCTGGCCGCGCTGCTGCTGACCATCCTGGCGGTTGGCCCGCTGATCCTGGTGGCATTGGGAATCCACCGGCCCGACACTATCGACGATCCTGACACCATTGGTTTTTGGATTGGACTGGGGAACGCGCTGGTCCTGTATTTGCTAAACCGGCGCGGCCATACGAATTTTTCAGCCGCCGCGCTGATCGTGTTGATGCTGATCTCGTTCGTCGGACTGCCCTTTTTACCCGAAAGCATCCACGAATTGTTTTATTTTGCCATTATCCCGATCCTGCTGACGGCGCTGTTTTTTTCGATCCGGCACGTCATTGGGGTGGCAATGTTGGCCCTGATGGTGCCCCTGCTGATCAGCCGGGTCACGGACCGGATTGCAACCGCCCATATTGTGGAAGCCGGGCAGTTTTTCTTGCTGAGCACCGCCATCGTGATCACGTACATCAACCACACCCGCGCCGTCGAGCGCATCCGGCGCGCCGAATTACAGGCCGCCTATGACCGGGTGCGGGCGTCCGAGGTGATCTTGGAACAGCGCGTCCGCGAGCGCACCCGCGAATTGCAGTTAGCGAAAGAAACCGCCGAAGCCGCCCAGAAACAGGCCGAAGACGCCAACCGTGTCAAGTCGCAGTTTCTGGCGAGCATGAGTCACGAACTCCGCACGCCGCTTAACGCGATCCTGACCTTTACCGAATTAATCTCGATGGGCACGTTTGGCCCGGTCAATGAAGAACAGGTCGATTATCTGCAAAAGTCGCTGCAAAGCGGCAAACACCTGCTTTCGCTGATCAACGATGTGCTGGACATCACCAAGATTCACGCCGGTATGATGAAGCTGTTCATCGAGGATGATTTTAACGTCGCCGCCGAACTGGACACGATCCGGGCGTCGGTGGAGAAAATGCTGCAAGACAAGCCGGTCCAACTGGTGATGGACGTGGACCAGGACTTCCCGTTGATGACGTGCGACAAGCGGCGCGTCCGGCAGGTGCTGCTGAACCTGCTCGCCAACGCGATCAAGTTCACCGAAACCGGCACGATCACGATCAGCGCCAAGCGCCGCGCCGATGACGTCCTGTTCGCGGTGAGTGATACTGGTCCTGGCATCCCGCCGGACCAGCATGACATTATCTTTGAGCCGTTTATCCAGACCGAAGCCGGAATCAAGCACGCGGTGGGGACGGGTCTGGGGCTGCCCATTTCCAAACGATTGGCCGAGGCGCACGGTGGTCGCCTGTGGCTGGACAGCGAACCGGGGGCGGGAGCGGTCTTTTACGTGGCGCTGCCATTGCAGGCCAACCTGACCTTAGGTGAACAGGAGATGGACTGACATGCTCGATACCATAACGTGTTTGTACGTGGAAGACGACCCGATGAGCCGTGAGGCGATCAGGGTGATTCTCACGCGGGTCGTCGGCGTCAAACACCTGACCGTTTTTGAGGACAGCGCTAACTTTATGGCGCGCCTCAAAGCGTTGGAGAACCAGCCCGATTTGATCCTGCTGGACATTCACATGACGCCGTTTACCGGGTTCGAGATGCTGGCGATGCTGCGTAATGACCCGGCCTACCAATCGACGCGCGTCGTCGCGCTGACGGCCAGCGTGATGAATGAAGAAGTGGAACTGCTCAAGCGCAGCGGCTTTGACGGCGTGATCGGCAAACCGATCAATGTGGCGAGCTTCCCGCGTTTGCTGGAGCGGGTGGCTCAGGGTGAATCGATCTGGTACATCACCGACGATGAATAAGCGCGCGGCGCTCCCCACGCGGCGTAGCAGGACGCCCGGATACATACGGGCATGGGTAACTGGCGTAATTGCAGCGGAAGGACAGTGACGGAATGAACGAGTTAAAAGGCAGGCGCATTTTTATCGTTGAGGACGATGTGCTGAATATGGCGGTCTATTCCGTGACGCTCAAACGCGGCGGCGCGGAGGTCATTCAGGACCCCTGGCACGCCAATACCATCAGCAAATTGATCCAGAATCTCCCCATTGATATCGTGCTGATGGACCTGATGCTGCGCTACAAGGTCAGCGGCTACGACATTTTCGACCAGCTTCAGGCGTACCCCGCGCTGAACGGTATTCCCGTGATCGCGGTCAGCGCGTCGGACCCCAGCATCGAAATCCCGAAGGCCAGAGCGAAGGGATTCGCCGGGTTTATCGGCAAGCCCATCGACCCGGTTCAATTCCCGATCCAGATTGCCGCCTGCATCAACGGTGAACCAATCTGGCATTACCAACAGGACTCCCTGGAGAGTATCTAACCAATATGAACGCCGTTGCCCTGATAATCGATGATAATCACAGAAACCTGGACGCGCTGGCGCTGCTGCTCAAGCGCGAAGGCGTGCAGCCGATCACGCTCCTGTCGCCGCGTGATATCTCCGCCGTATTAGGCGAAAGCGGCCCGGTAGACGTGGTATTCCTGGACCTGGAATTTCCCCATCATGACGGGTTGGCGTTGGTCCGCCAGCTTCAGGCCGACCCGCGCCTGACCGGGGTGCCGATTGTGGCCTATACGGTCCATGTCAGCGAGCAAAACGAAGCGCGCGACGCGGGTTTCCACAGTTTCATCGGCAAGCCGCTCAGTGTGGAGCGCTTCCCGGACCAACTGCGCCGCATCCTGGACGGCGAGCGCGTGTGGGAGGTTGACTGACTGACCGGTCCGGTCCCTGGTCCCGCCCAATGGGATGCCGTTGGCGAACCTATCACCGTCGTATTGGTGTAGGGGCGCTGCTTGCCGCGCCCTGTTTCTTTTGCCGGGGGCGCGGCAAGCAGCGCCCCTACGCGCCTAATTCGCCAACGGTATC
>JAFGTJ010000185.1 GCA_016934195.1 Anaerolineae bacterium
CGATCTCCAGCACGTTTTTGTGGCAGCAGTTGGTCCGTGACCGCGAAGCGAACGCACCCTGGCAAAAACTGCGTTCTAGCTGGCTGCTGCTGCTCCAACTGTTGATTCTGCTCGCGCTGGTGTTGGCATTGGCGCGCCCGTTCCGCGAAGTCCAGACCATCACCACCGGGCGTATTGTGCTGCTGCTGGATGCGTCGGCCAGCATGAAAGCAACCGACGTAGCGCCGAATCGATTCGCCAGGGCACGCGAGATTGGGCTGGACATGGTGGATACGCTCGGCACGGACGATACCATGACGGTGATCCGCGTGAGCGCTGTGCCGGAAGTGCTGGCCGCCGCTTCGCGTGACAAGCTGGTTTTGCGCGACGCGATCCGGTCTGCCAAACCCGGCGATGTGAGCGCCGATTGGTTTGCCGCCATGACGCTCGCGGCGGCGGGCGCGGTGGGCGTGGATGAACTCAAAGTCGTGATCGTGACCGACGGCGGCTTGCCTGACGATCTGCCGCCCGTGCCCGGTGATGTTCGTTTCGTGCCGGTTGGTAACGCGGACAGCAACCTGGCAATCTCGGCCCTGGCGACCGATTCGCTGCCGGGGCGTCCGTCGCAGTTATTCGCCCGTATCAGCAATTACGGCGCGGTCGATACCGACGTGATCGTCGATATCCGGCTGGACGGGAGCGACGATTTATTCTGGGCCTATCGTTATACCGTCCCGGCGCAAAACTATATCGATATCTTCGAGGTGGAACTGCCCGCTATATTCGACTCGATCACGGCGCGGCTGACCAGGCCGAGCAGCGCGGCAGTGTCCGATTACCTGGACGTGGACGACGAAGCCTATGCCGTCTCGGATCGTTCCGGCGCGGGGCGGGTTCTGCTGGTCACGGCGGATAATATTTTCCTCACGCAGATTTTCCGCAGTCTGCCCGGTGTGCGGTTGTTTGAACTCGATCCCGCCGAGAATCTGCCGACCGGGGAATTTGACCTGTACGTGTTTGATGGGATGCTGCCCGATACACTGCCGGATGGCGACCTGCTGCTGGTAAATCCGCCGCAGGACACGGACTTTTTCCGGTTGGGCGGCGAGATCGAATCGTCGGAACCGCTGATCATGCATCCTGATGACGCGCGGGTGCGCAATTTGAGCGTTTACGCGGAAGCTATTAATCTGCAAAAGTTCCGCCCCTTGCGCGGCATCGAATGGGGCACGGTGTTGGCGCAGAAAGGCGTATTTCCGGTAGTGGTAGCGGGCGAAGTGGAGAACCGGCAGGTAGCCGTGTTGTCCTTTGATGCGAGCTATCCCAATACCGATTGGGTGCTGCAACCGGCCTGGCCGATCCTGATCGCGGAGTTAACGGCGTGGTTTTCGCCGCCGCGTCTCACGGATGCCCCGCAGAGTCTATCGCCCGGTGCGCCGGTAACGGTTCGTTTCCTTGATAATGCAGACGAGGCGATTGTCACGCAGCCTGATGGCGGGCGGGTAACAATCCACCCATCCGGCAGCAGTGCCGGTGTGTTTGCCGATACGCTGCAACCGGGCCTGTACCGTGTTGATCTGCGCAGGGGCGGCGACACATTCAAATCGGAACAGTTCGCCGTCAACCTGTTTGATGCGCTGGAAAGCCGGATCGCGCCGCAAGAGAGCGTGCTGATCGGAAAGACTACGCTGTCCGGTGATGCCCGCGAAGAAACCGGGCGGCGCGAGTTCTGGCGGTGGGTGGCCGGAATCGGATTGGTGATCCTGGTCGCGGAATGGTGGATGTATCATCGCTCGCTGCGGCGCATCCCGCGCGTGACGCTGGCCGGGCTGCGCAGCACGCAGGTCACGCAGCGGCGGCGCTGGCGAGCATGGTGGGATCGCCGGTTTGGACGCACCCGGCGTAATCGCCGGTTGACCCGCACACGCTGAGATAGGCGCTGAGACTGAGGGCTAATTAGAGGGTATTATGAGTTTTACCAATCCCGACGCATTCTGGTTGTTACTGCTGCTGCCGGTGCTGGTCTTCGTGGGCTGGCCCCGGCTGGTCTACCGCCGCCGCCGGGATGCTGCCAGCCTGATAATCCGCCTGATTCTGGTTATGCTGCTGATCATCGGGCTGGCCGGACCTCAGATACAGCGCGTGGCCGACAAACTGGCGGTCGTATTCCTGATTGACGCCTCCGACAGCATCTCGCCCTCGCTTCAGAGCGCCGCCGTTGATTACGTGCGGGTTGCCGCCGACGCGATGGAAGAACAGGATCAGGCGGCGGTGGTGGTGTTCGGCTCAAACGCCCTAGTCGAAATCCCGATCACCCAACAGCTTGAACTGGTCCAGGTTGGCTCGGACCCGATCCGGCTGAATACCGATCTGGCCGAAGCGATGCGCCTGGGATTGGCTTTGTTCCCGGCGGATACGGCGAAGCGTATGGTCATCCTGAGCGACGGGAAACAGACCGTCGGCGATGCCGAAGAAGTGGCACGGCTGGCGGCGGCGACCAACGTGCAGGTCGATTACGTGTTCCTGGGGGATACAACACCGGGCAGCCAGTTTGCCGGACCGGAAATTCTGGTATCGAATGTGGATGTGCCCGCCGTTATTAACGAGGGCGAACAGTTTTCGCTCACCGTCACGCTGGAGAGCAATTACCGTAACAGTCTGGCCGAACTGCGTATTTTGTCGCGTGGGCAGGTGATCCAGCGACGTGAGATCGAGCTTCCGTTGGGCGTGACCAATGAAGTGTTTGAGATGGTGGCATCCAGCACCGGATTTGCCGATTTCCATGTGGTGGTGGAACCGCGCAGCGCCGACACGTTTTACCAGAATAACCAACTTTCGGCGTTCACCGAGGTGACGGGACCGCCGCGCGTCCTGCTCGTGGCGAGTGACGACCGCGAAATCGAGTCCCTGCGCAGCGTGCTCGAAGAAACTGGCTTGCAAATCGACGTGCAGGGACCGCGCGATCTGCCGATTGGGTTGGCTCCGCTCAGCACGTATGACAGCATCGTATTGGCGAACGTCTCCGCGACCGATCTCACGCCAGACCGCATGGCTTATTTGCAGGCCTACGTGCGTGACCTGGGCGGCGGATTGGTTGTGATCGGCGGGCCGAACAGCTACGGGGTGGGCGGTTATTTCGAGACGCCGCTCGAAGAAATGCTGCCGGTCGAGATGCGCCTGCGGGACAAGGAACGCATTCCGCAGCTAACCATGTTGTTCGTGATCGACCGGTCGGGCAGTATGGAAATGTCCAGTACGGGCGGCGTCTCAAATCTCGAACTGGCGAAAGAGGCCGTTGCCCGGTCGCTGGATTTGCTCAACGACAATGACCGGGTGGGCGTGATGTCGTTTGATACCGGCGCGTATTATGTCGTGGAGCTTCAGACCGTCGGGGATGTATCCAACCGCCAGCGCATTCGTGAAATGGTCGGGACGCTGCGGCCCGGCGGCGGCACGAATATCCGGCAGGGCGTGTTACAGGCCGATCAGGTCTTGCGGGATGATCCCTCCCAACTAAAGCACATTATTCTGCTGACCGATGGCGGCTCCGATCCGGTTGGAATTGTGCCCGCCATTGACCGCATGAACCAGAATTACCAGATTACAACCTCGGTCGTGGCGGTTGGTTTGGATTCGGCGGAGTGGCTGCGGGATGTGGCCGAGGCCGGACATGGCAAATATCATCTGGCGTTTGACGTATCGACCATTCCGGCTATTTTCACGGCGGAAACGCTGCTGGCGACCCGGTCCTATATTTTCGAGCAGGAGTTTTTCCCGGCGCTGACGGCGCGCCACCCCATTATGGCCGGATTTGACAGCGCCCCCGCGCTGGAAGGCTATATTGCCACCACGCCCAAAGATACCGCGACCGTGATCCTGACCGGGCCGGAAGATGACCCGATCCTGGCCGTGTGGCAGTATGGCCTGGGGCGGTCAGTTGCCTTCACGTCGGATGCCTCGTCACGGTGGGCGGCGAACTGGATTGACTGGCCCGGTTACGCCGATTTCTGGAGTCAGGCGATCCGCTGGTCCATCACCGAAGGCAATACCAACAATGTCGAAGCTCGCATCGTGGAGCGCGGGGAAGACGCCGTGTTAGTGGTAGACGTGCGCGACAGCCAGGGTAATTACCTGAACGGGTTGCAGCTTCAGGCTTCGGTGGTGGATTCGCGGCTGAACTCCGATGCGCTGACGCTGCGCCAGACCGCGCCGGGGCGTTACGAAGCCACCTTTACGCCGGAACGCGAAGGCGCGTATTTTGTCACGGTGGCCGGGAGTACGCCCGAAGACCCGGAAACTCTCGCGCCGCCCCAAAGCGTGGTGCAAACGACCGGGTGGGTGCTCAGTTATTCGGCGGAGTACCGGGTAGACGAGGCGGTATTAGGCCAGGATTCCCCGCTGGTGTTGATGCAGCGCGTGTCGGGTATCACAGGTGGGCGTTCGCTGCGGGACCGGCCTGACGGCGTGTTTCTCCATGATCTGAACCAGGAACAGGCCGCCCAACCGGTCTGGCAGTATTTCGTGCTGCTGGCGTTGCTGCTGCTGCCGGTCGATGTGGCGATCCGGCGGCTGGTCATTACCCAGACTGATCTCCAGAAAGCGCGCGATGTGCTGGCGGGTTGGTTGGGTAATGGTCGCCAGCCCGTCTATGCTGGTTCCGGTGGACCGTCGGAGCGTATGGGGCGCTTGCTGGATGCCAAAGGCCGGGTGCATGTGCCCCGCTCGCAGTCCCCGGAGTCAGAAGCGGGTGAGTCGTCTCCGGCTGCGTCTTCACAGGTTCCACCACCCACGCGCAGACGGTCAGGGCGCGCCCGCGTGCCCCGATCCGCGCCATCGGTGTCCCGGTCCACGCGCCGTTCTGAGCCGCCGCCCGATTCCCAGGCGGAAGGCACACTCGCCTCGCGGCTGCTCAAATCGCGGCGCACATCAGAAGACGATCAGGGCGACTCGTAACGAATGTTGTTCAAGCGCTTGATCTCCCGGCGTCTCCTGGCCGGACTGCTGGCGGGCGTGGCTCTGTTAGGCTGCAATCTGTCGTTCGCTCCCGGCAGCGTGGCCCGCGATCCGTCTCCCGGTGTGGTGATTCCGACTGATACACTTCTACCGTCACCGTTGCCACCATTGACTTCGCCCGATGGCTGGCAGCCGGTGATCCCCGGCATGGAGCGCCGTGACATGCCGTTACCGGGCAGCGGCCAGCAGATGAAGCTGGTCCGGCTCGATCCGGCGTGGGTGACGTTTCGCGTATTGTATAGCCCTGGCGCACCGCGCAGCCTGGACGAATGGCGCGATGCGCTGCCCGGTGCGCTCGTGATCGTGAACGCCGCGTTTTTTAACCCGGAAGACTACGCAATCGGGCTGCTGGTCAGTGACGGGCAGGTATACGGCCAGTCGCTAACGGGTTATGGCGGGATGTTCCAGGTGGACGCGGTGGGTGGTGTTCGCGTGCGTTCGCTGGTCAGTGAACCATATTGGGGCGAGATGCTGACTCAGGCGGCGCAGGGATTCCCGATGCTGTTGGAAGTCGGCGGCGGGTTGGCTCCCAGCGGGGATGGTTTCGATGATCGCAGCCGCCGCACGTTTGTCGCCCAGGATCGCGCGAGCCGGATCATCTTTGGCGTGATCCCCAATGGCCTGATTTCTTTGAATGAATTGCAGCAGGGCTTATATGACAGCGGTCTGGACCTTGTGATCGCCGTCGGGTTGGATGGCGGACGTTCGACCGGCATGGTTGTGTCGGTTCCAGAAAACAACGAGATGTTCCCCGCTTTAGATCGATTGCCCAGTGTGATTGCGGTCTATTCACGGTAAAATTGGGCACGCTTTCAAATTCACTGAAGGGGACACCATGACGATTCCAACCTTCATCCTGACCGCCGATGGTTTGGTACCTGCTCCGTTTGCGGTCGATTCGCTGGCGGAGGCTATCGCCCACGAACCGCAGGGTGTCTATACCGTGACGCGCACGTTTCGCGGCGACTATGCGCTGCTGCTGGATGCTCACCTGGACCGGCTGGAAGAATCCGCCCGGCTGGTCGATATCCCGCTCGTGTTGGACCGGGCGCGTTTGCGGGCGGCGCTGCGTGAGATGCTGCATAATGCCGGGTATCCTGACGCCAAATTCCGTATCACCGTTCCCCGCGAGCAGCCGGATTTGCTCTATCTCTCGCTGGAACCCTACCAACCGGTGCCGGATGATGTGCAGACTCACGGCGCGCATGTGATCACCGTGCCGCTGGCACGCCAGAATCCCGTAGCCAAGACCACCGACTGGATGACCATTCGCAAACCCGCGTACAGCAGCCTGCCGTCCGGCGTATACGAGGGAATTCTGGTCGATCCGGAAGGCCGGATATTGGAAGGGTTGTCCAGCAATTTTTACGGGGTGCTGGATGGGGTGCTGCGCACGGCAGGCGAGGATATCCTGGCGGGGATTGTGCGCCGTGCCGTGCTCCAGATCGCGGCGGACGTTGTGCCGGTCGAGCTAACGGCACTTCATGTGGACGATATCGGGCAGTTGTCCGAAGCGTTCATGACCAGCAGTGGTCGAGGAGTAGTGCCCATTACGATGATCAACGGCCAGCCGGTCGCCAGCGGGCATATTGGGCCGGTAACGGGCGAGATTCGGCGGCAGTACAACGTCTGGACCGAAACCCATATCGAGCCAATTTAACCACCTCACCAGCCGGAATCAGTTCCCAGGTTCATGACTCAGGGCAGCGAATCATCCGTGTTGGTAATGTGGAGCACCTGCTGCTCATATTGGCGCAGGGGCATGTTGCCAAGCTGGCGGCGCAGGGCTTCCAGGCGCGGGTAGCCGTCGGCGTATTCACTGGCCCATTCCTGCGCAAAATCACCACGCCGGATCGCATCCAATACCGATTCCATCTGGTGCTTGAGTTTCACTTCTTTAAAGCGTTCGATGCGTGACAGCGTGCCGTACTGCTGCGTGCGGGAATGCATATCCAGGCTGGCAACCAGGCCCTTCTCGGCCCATTGAGAGGTCACGAATCCCAATTCACCGGATAGGTACAGGCTCATCATAATTGCTTCCGGCGGGAAACCTTCACGGTTCAGGACTTCAATCGCCGTCTGGAGCGCGCTGTGCAAGGCGGGCATCAGGGCTTGTTGGGTGAACAGGTCGAGTTCGGCTTCCTGCTTAAAGGTCAATTCCATTGCGCCGCGCCGCAGCGCGCCGATGGCTTTGGCGGCAGCCAGCACGCGATCCCAGGCTTCGCCCGACATATCCTGAGCGACGGCCACAAAGCTCGGAAACCCGGTTCCATTGACGTATCCTTCACGCACACCCTGACCGACCGTTTGCGGAGCGACCAGCACCACGTCCACAAAAGGGGGCGGCTCGATGAATCCAAATGCCACGTTATAGCCAGACGCGAACACCAACGTATTGCCCGGTTGCAGGCTGGGGCCGATGTGTTGCAGATATACCTGCGCGGTGATTTCGTCCGGCAGCAGCAAGAAGATCAGGTCGGCCCCGGTGATCGCTTCGGCAATGGGTTTGACGGCGAATCCGTCCCGGTATGCCTGGTCGGTGTAGGTGTCGGCCCGGTTGCCAACCACCAGGGAAAATGCGCTGTCACGCAGATTAAGGGCGATGGCGCGGCCCATATTGCCATAGCCAACGACGGCGATGTGTTTATTCGTGAGCAAACCGAGATCGGCGTGCGAGTCGCGGTAGATGATAGCCATGCGGTAGAATCCTTTGTGGATGATGGTGGTTCGCTGCTGTGTCTTGCTCTATCATGCTGTATTATCTCGCAACTCGCACCAGAATTCCACGTATATCATTCTAGTAGGGGCGATAAGGTTCGACCAGGTAGGGTATAAATCGTGATTGAAGAAAACGATTCCCTGTGGGTACAGCGCACGCTTGCGGGCGACCAACAGGCCTTTGGGGAGCTTGTCAGACGGTACGAACGGGACGCTTTTAACCTGGCGTATCGGATGCTAAATAATCGTGGCGAAGCCGAGGATGCGGCTCAAGAGGCGTTCTTGCGTGCTTATGCGAACCTGGACCGGTATGACATGGCCCGCTCATTTAAAACGTGGTTGCTATCGATTACATCCAATCACTGCATCGACCGCTTGCGCAAACGGCGGTTGACGTGGCTGTCATTGGAGGAACCACTGCCGCCGCATCCCGCGCTGACCAGCGATATTCCCGGCCCGGAGGAGGCCACGTTATCAAATGAGCGTGAAGTGATGGTGCAGGAGATGCTCGATAAGCTCAGCCCGGAGTACCGTTTGGCCGTTGTGCTGCGCTACTGGTATGACATGTCGTATGCCGAGATCGCCCAGATGCTCGATACAACTGAAAGCGCGGTCAAAAGCCGGTTGTTCCGAGCGCGTCAGGCGCTAGCCAAGCAGCTTGAATCACAGCCGCTCCCATCTTACGATCCTGCGATGGAAGGTTCCTGATGTCAGAAGGTAAATATCTACAGAACATGCACAGCGCCCTGGACCATGACCTGTCCGAAGAGGAACAGGCGGCGCTCCACGCCCACCTGGAAAAATCGTCAGAGGCCGCCCAGGAATCGGATCGTCTGCACCAGACTGACGAACTGCTCCGCAGTACACCGCAGGCGGCTCCCTCACCGGGGTTTGCGGATCGGGTGATGGCGGCTCTTGCCGCCCTGCCACTGCCGGACTTTATGAACCGGCAGTTAAGCGTCGGACTGGCGCTGGGACTGGCGACGGCGGCGATCCTGATGGTCCCGTTGTTGTCGGTGGCGTTGATCTTGCTGCTGAGTGTGATCACTGATCCAGGGGCATTAAATGCCGTGTTGCAGACGCTCATTGATGCCATGAGTTACCTGATTGGTATTGGGGCCGATTTCGTCCGTGAACTCCGGTCTTTTGTATCCGGCAACCCGCTGGTATTGGTCCTGCTGAGCGCAGTGATTCCGGTGACGGTGTTTTGGGGTTGGTTGGTGCGACATTTGTGGGGCCGGTCCGGTCCTGTGATGAACCGGCAGCGCTAGGTATCCGGGGAAGGCGGAAATAATTGATGGCGGATAAACAACAACGCTGGATGGTTCCACTGGCCGTACTGGGAATGATGATGCTGTCGTCATTGGCCTGTATCGCTGAAACCCGTGATGTGGATGGGTTCAATCTGCGCCGTGTCTTTGATCTTGCGGCGGGCGAGCAGCGCACGGGTGATCAGGTCGTGATGGCTTATGAAATTAATCTTGAAACGGGCAGTGTGGTTGATGGCGATGTAACGCTCACTGGCAACCAGGTAGACTTGAGTGGGACGGTTGACGGGGACGTAGTGGTGATTGCTGACCGGCTGACCGTCAGCGATGACGCTTATGTTTCCGGCGATCTGGTGGTGTGTGTGAAGAACCTCAACCTCAGCGCACAGGCGACCGTCGGCGGGGAATTTAAAGAGGAATGCGATTCCAGCAGCCGGGTCAGCGTCTCGAAGTTGATCGATTCCGGTTGGAATAGCTGGCGCGAGGGCTGGTTTTTCCGCGTCAGCAGCGCGGTGATTGGCTCCTTTCTCTTTGGTGCGCTGGCGGCGTTGGGTACCGTCGTTGTTCCTCGTCCCCTGGTTCGCATGTCCGAGACGATCCGGCGGTCACCCCTTGTGACCGGCGGTGTAGGCTGCCTTACGATGGTGGTGGCCGTTGGCCTGACCGTTGTGTACGTGATTTCGCTGCTGTTGATTTTACCGGCGGTGCTGCTGCCATTTGTGGTCCTGTTCTGGCTGCTGATCGCCTTGCTCAGTCTGTTGGGTTGGGTTGCTCTGGCCGAACCGTTTGGGATCATTGTGTTCCGTGTTTTGCGGGTGAGCGAGCAGCCCCGCATGATCAACGCGGCTATCGGCGGGATCACGCTGGTGCTGCTGTTGCGTATTTGGAGCGTTTTCTGGTTCACGGCCTGGGTAGGTGTGTTGGCGACTGTTGTGCTGGGGTCGGTTGGCCTGGGCGCGGTGCTGCTCACCAGGGCTGGCACCCGGTCTTTCGCGCGCCGCCGGGATTAGGCGTAACCGGGGAATCAGGCGCTTTCGTAAACCATGATCATCCCGGCCAGGACCCGGCGCGTATAGTGGTTGACCTGCCGCATGATGTTTCCCCAGGTTGCTTGAGGGGCGGATGTGGTGGTTTCGGATAACTGAATGACGGCTTCCATCAGGAAATCCACGAAATAAAAATAACCTTGCAACGCCTGTGACAGCTTAAGCCCCTCATTTTTGAGCAGTGTGCCGTAAGTCTCCCCGATCCGGTGGGCAGTTTGTTGTTCTATATCTGCGTCGGGATTTGCCAGATAGTTGATTAATGTATCCATCAGGCCCAGGCCCTGCGCGCGCATCGTGGCGCGTCCTTCGGGACTGAGTTGGTCGTACCAGTCAAGATCGGCCAGTTGGTGGGCTTTCTTGCCGATTTCCAGCCGGGCGCGTCCCAGGGCGCTCTGGACCACAACCTGCGCTTCGGCGGGCGCTTTCAGGCGGTGTGAGTCTAACCACTGCTGTAGATCAGACCGCCGGAACCGGCGGTGCCCGCCCGGTGTGCGCTTGAAGGGAAGTTCCCCCCGTTCGGCCCAATTACGGATGGTGGCCGGGTGAACGCCAATGATTTCGGCGGCTTCGCCCAGGCTGACCCATTCGGATGACTGGCTCATGACTGGCTCCTAATTACTGTTGCCGGAAATAACTCAAACGTGTTCCTTAGAACTATTTTAAAGCATATCGACCGGGGCGACATCGACAAACCACCCCGTACCTGGTGTGATCTCAGACAGGATAGCGGCTGGATTGGGTCCGCGCAAGATCAGGTGCCAGCGATACAGGTTATTCAGTTTGCCGAAAAAACACGGCGTCGGGCCAATGATCTCAGTGGCGGTGTAGTGTCCGGTTTCGATCCGGTCCCGGAGCAGGGTCGCGGCGCGCTGCGCCTCGGATTCGGCCTGAGTCGGGGTGGGATATTGAAACAGGATGCGCGCCAGCCGTTCAAAAGGCGGGTAACGCTGCTCGCGGCGATAGGCGAGTTCCTGCCGGTAGAACGTTTCATAATCGTGATGGGCGGCGGCACGGATGGCGTAATGGTCCGGCAGGTAGCTTTGCAGCACTACGCGCCCGCCCAGGATGCCGCGCCCGGCGCGTCCGGCTACCTGGGTCAGCAGTTGGAACGAGCGCTCCCCGGCCCGGTAATCGGGCAGTCCCAACGCGGTATCGGCAGACATGATGCCGACCAGCGTGACCTGGGGCAGGTCTAACCCTTTGGCGATCATCTGCGTGCCGATCAGGATGTTGGCGTGGCCTTCGCTGAACTGTTTCAGGATGATTTCGTGCGCATCGCGCCCGGTGGCGGTGTCACGGTCCCACCGGATGGTGCGCGCCTGCGGAAATTCTTCCTTCACAGCGGACTCGATCAGTTCCGTGCCCTGGCCGAAATGCTTGATCCGTTTGCTCTGGCAGTCCGGGCATACCGAGAGGTGGCCGGTCTGGTAGCCGCAGTAGTGGCAGCTTAGCGCCTGTCGCGGACTGTGGTAGGTCAGGGGCGTATTGCAGCGCGGACACATCGCAATGTAACCGCAGTCCCGGCACATGACAAATGTGGCCGTGCCGCGCCGGTTCAGGAACAGGATCGCCTGTTCGTTCCTGGCGAGCACTTCATTGATCGCGGTGCGCAGCGCCCGGCTGAAGATGCTGCGATTCCCGTCGCGCAGTTCTTCGCGCATATCGACCACATGCACGGTTGGTAGTTCGGCGCTGACCGCATCGCTGGCGTCGATGGGTTGGTAGCGGGCATCGGTCGCATTCAGGCGGCGGACCTGTTCGGCGATTCGTTCGCGGTGTGCCAGCACCCGGTCCGGCAGTTGCAGCAGGTGATAACGGCCCTGTTCTGCGTGAAAATACGTGACCACATCGGGCGTAGCGCTGCCCAGGATGACCGTCCCGCGCGTGATTCGCATCATCTCGATAGCGGTATCGCGGGCGTGGTAGTACGGCGGCACGATGGGCGGCGACTGCTTGTAACTATCGTCGTGTTCCTCGTCCAGAATGACCAGCCCCACGTCCGGCAGTGGCGCAAACAGCGCCGACCGCGCGCCGACGATGATATGAATGTCGCCCATGCGCGCCCGCCGCCACGTATCGTACCGTTCACCGACCGACAGGCTGCTGTGGACAATCGACACGCGCCCCGGAAACCGTGCCGCAAAGCGCCGCACGGTCTGCGGTGTCAGCGAGATTTCCGGCACCAGCACAATTGCCTGACGGCCCTGCGCCAGCACGCGCTCGACGGCCCGCAGGTATATTTCCGTTTTGCCGGAGCCGGTGACGCCGTGCAGCAGGAAAACGCCCGATTGTTCCGGCGATGGTGTTATGTCACCCCAGTGCAGCATGTCGATATACTGCCGGATTTCCTCCCATACCAGCGCCTGTTCTGCGGTCAGCGGCGGAGCCAGGGTCGGGACGAAATCGCGTTCGGCCAGGGGATCACGCCATGTTTCGGCCTCGCCCAGCACGATCAATCCTTCGTCGGCCAACTGTTGTAACCGGGCTGCGTCTGCCTCCGTTTGGGCATATACGTCTTTGACGGGCACTTCGTCCACTGCCTGGGCAGCAGCCTGGGCCAGCAGGATCAGGATATCCAGGTAGAGCTGTCCGCCGCGTAGTTCGATGATGCGCTGTCGGGCCGCTTCAGGTGTCAGCAGCAGTTCGACCTGTGCCGATTCGACCGCCACATCACCTTCTTTGCCCAACGCTTTGACGGTGCTTTCAGCGCAGCCCGCCGCTGTCGCCAGGTCTTTTATGTTCATGCGCGGCGCGGACGTGGCAAGCAGCACTTCCAACACGTTCGCGCGGCGCGATTCGCGTCCCAGGCGCGGAGCAATATCGCGCAGGCGTTCCGGCGGAACGGCCAGCCGGACGGTGCGGATCGTTTTGGGTTTCACGTCCGGCGGATCGAGCACCGGTTCGCGCTGGATCACGCCGCGTTTGACCAATCCCGCGATGGATTGCTGCCAGCGTGTTTGGGGCATTACATGTGAAAACTGGCGTCCGCGCATCGGGCCGCGCAGTGTAAGCAGGCTGATGATCCGTTTCTGTGTGGCGGACTTGACCTCTGTTTTGCCGTCCGCCGTGCTGTCTGTTTCATCGCCTGCCAGCGTATAGACCATATCGCCGCGTTTTGCCAGTCCCGGTGGCAGCATGAGCCACAAACATAACCCAATCGGAGCCAACGTTTGCTCGGCGAGCCAGTGCGCCAGCGCCAACTGGGACGGCGTGACAACCGGCTCCGGGTCCAACCGTTCGAGAATAGGCTTGGTTTCGGGGATTTCGGTGTTTTCGCTCAGTGCTACCACGATTCCGGTGGTGTGCGCGGTGCCGAATCCCACTTTAACCAGGTGGCCGGACATAATCTGGCCGGTCAGGTCGGGGGGGATGTGGTAATCGAATGTTTGACGTAACGGGCGATTGACGGCGATTTTGGCATACATAGGGCGATTCAGTCGGCCTGGTAGAACACGGCAGCGCCATAACCGACCACCTTATGGTGTTCTCCGGTCACATCGCCGGACGTAGCGTAGTTCAGGATTTGGGCGCTGTCGGCTCCCAATGCCTGGGCCGCGATCATGACGGTGGCAATCGCGCCGCGCCCGCAGGCGAAACCCTCGCCCCGTTCCTCGGCCTGAATGATACCCGCCGGGTCGAACGCGGCGACGGCATCCAGCACAACCTGATCCAGTTTGTTAGCGACCGGCTGCGGGTAGAAGTGTGAGAGATCGGAACTGGCAACCAGCAGCGCGTTTTGTCCTTGCAGCGCGGCGGACAGCGCGTGTCCCAGGCGTTCGGCCAGCGCCAGCGATTGGTCGATCAGCGCTAGTGGCACCAGCCGGAACGCGCCCAGTGTCCGCTGCAAAAAAGGCAACTCGATCTCCAGCGAGTGCTCGTTATCCCGGCGCACGGTTTCCAGCGGAACTGTGCTAAACAATTGGTCGAGAATCGTGCGCTCGACCGGCACCTCTCCCAGCGGGGTGGCGTAGGCATCGTGCCCGGTAGTGATCACGCCGGTTAGGTAAGGATAATGCGACGGTCCCACCAGGACCACGATGTCGATTTCCATGCCCTGAATTAACTTGAAGGCATGGCCGGCTACCGGGCCGGAATAGGTGTGTCCCGCGTGCGGCACCAGAAGTCCCACGATACGACCGGACGGCGGCGCGACCTCGGCCCGGCTCATGAACCGATCAATTGAGTCCGCCAGCTCGGTCGGATTACTGGGATACCAGCGCCCGGCAATGGGCGAGGGACGGATATCGCGTGGAGAATTGGGACCGCTCATAGATTTTGCGCCAGTGCAACAAGTGTTCTGATGTGTTCATTGTAGCATGACGCCGTTCCCCACGACAAGGTTTTGATTGGGCGTTATTCCAAATAACAAGCGAGCCGGACACTATTCCGGCTCGCTTGTGTGATGAGGTTGTGCGGTAGAACGGCTTACTTGATGCGGGCCAGCACGTCATCCTCGTTCATCAGCAGGTAGGTCTTGCCTTCGTACTTGATCTCGGTGCCCGTGTACTTGGGGAACAGGACCCGGTCGCCCACCTTGAGGTCGGTCACCATTTCCTCGGAGTCCCCGGTGGCTTCGATGGTGCCCTGCTGCGGCTTTTCTTTGGCCGTTTCGGGCAGCAGCACCCCACCGGGCGACTGTGATTCGCCCTCAAGCGGCAGTACCAGTACACGCGCACCCAACGGTTCAATGTTGATTTTCTTAGCCATTTACAACTTCTCCTTATGCGTGATGCGATAGAGCTTTACTGCTTTACAGCTACTTTCAGTTTTTCCAGTAACATCGCTTCGGGAGCCGCGCCCTCGATATAGGTATTGTCGTTGATGACGGTACGCGGCACGCCCATGACGTTGTACTTCTGGCCCAGGTGGGGGAATTCGGTCACTTCCACCATGTCCGCCGTGACTTTATCCGATGCATACGCCAGCAGGTGAGCCATAACCACCGCGCCGGGGCAGTACGGGCAGGTCGGCGTCACGAAGACCTGCAAATGCAGCGGCGATTCCAGGTTTTTCAGGAAATCGAGCGTCGTATCGCTGAGTTGGGGTTCGTTGCCGCCTACCAGCATGATCCCTTCCAACAGCGACGTGAATTCGTAACCTGACGGAATGCCGTAAAACCGGATGCCGTAATCCGTGTCGTTTTCGCCCATCATGGCGATGGCCGGGATTTTGTCGATATTGAGCGATTCGGCCAACGCTTTGTCTGCCACGAAATCGTGTACCTGGACCGTTACCAACTCCGACAACTCGGCCACTTCTTCCGCGATCTGGCGCGTTTCCGCGCAGTAGCCGCACTCAAATTCCTGGGTGAACAGGTGCAATGACACCGGGGATTTCACGGCGGCCAGCAGTTCGCGGACCTGATTCTGGGTTGCTTCATCCATCAATGGCATGGGAATGTATCCTTAATCGCTTGTGATGACGTTTCTATCCCATTAGATGCAGCGCTGTGGCTCCGGTTGCGTATTGCACCGTTCATCATACCGTGAAACCGGCCTTGTTTCTAAAAGAAATTCGTTAGAGGTGCTGGCGGTACTGGCAAACGGCGCTTGGGGTTATAATGGCGTCAGCGTGAAACAAGCGTGAAACATGTGTCTGGTGACGGTTCGTTCAGGAGGATGGGTATGGACTTGTTAGAAATGCTGTTGGGGCGAGACAAAAAAAACCGGGATGACGGTATCGCCGGTTTGGTTGGGTCGATGTCTCGCTGGATATTAACGTGTGGCTGCATGATCGGGCTGGCCGTAATCGGCTTTATAGCCATGATTGCTGGCGGAATCGTCAGCGTGGGCGGAGACGCCATGACGGTGCTGATCGTACTTGCTACGATTGTCGTCGCCGTGATTTCGCTGATTCGGACCAGTTTGGGCTATTGAGGCTGTTCGCGGCCAGTATTCGCTGATGCAGCGTTAGACGGAACTGTGTTCGGCGTGCTGCTCGGTCTGTTCTTCTGCGTCGTACTCGTCTTGGGCATTGGATTTTTCCAGCATGTCCAGGATCGCTTGTCCGGTGATGAAGACCCGGCGCAGCCCCTCAGGTTGGCTTGATTGTAATGCCCCGGAAGCCAGCAGGCGTTTAACGGTGCTCAGGCTGACATTGAGTATTTCGGCCACTTCTGCGCGCGAATAAACGCGCGCCGCCACAATGGACGGTCGTTCAGTATGGTGTTTTGACATAGTGATTTGCCTCGATGAACTATGGAAATTTCTGTTGGACCCACTGCATGGGGTCCACCTGGACTCCGTTTACCCACATTTCCCAGTGCAAATGTGGGCCGGTTGAACGTCCAGTTGAGCCAACGGTCCCGATAACCTGTCCCGGTACGACCACATCCCCGACGGCTACCCTGAAGTCGTTCTGGTGAAAATAAGCCGTACACACGCCCCATCCGTGATCGATGATGGTGAGGTTGCCGCGTACCGGCAGATTTTCGACCAGCATGACAATCCCCGCTGCCGGGGCCAGGATGGGCGAGTCGGGTGCGCTGCCAAAGTCAGTCCCGCTGTGGAACGTGTCCAGCACGCCGCCGTTATAGTTGCGCCGCGTGCCGAATACCGACGTAACCGGTCCGGTTGATGGCAGGCCCATTACCCCGTCAAAATAGCGCTGATCCGTGAACGTGCTCATCACAGTAGCGAATTTCTGCCATTCCGGTTCGGTCACATCGGTATTCAACAAATCCTGTTTTTCGGTTGTCAGGGAAATGTTTTCCGCGCCATACCCGCCATCGGCCACCAGGACCCGCAGCGTGAACGGCGTTTCTGTGCCATCCGGTTCGGTGACGGTCAGCGTCATGGGGTGGACGCCGCCTTGAGCAAAAGCATGAATACCGGTTAACGCGCTGTGATGGTTGGTTTCCTGCGTAATAAATTGGAGCGGATATCCCATGAATGTGCCCGATAACTGGGCCGGGCCGGTGGTGGTGATGTGGATTGCCAGCGTCTGGCCCTGCACGCCGGTACCGGGTGTCAGGGTATAGGATGTGAGAGGTAGCGGCAGATCATTGAACCGGGTTGGGATCGCATCCTTACTGCCGGGTATCCACAGGCGTTGGCCGGGAAACACAATAAAAGGGAATTCTAAAGGGTTGGCTTGTCGTAACTGATTTAGAGTAACACCATACTGTAACGCGATACGAAATGGATTTTCATCAGGGCGGACATGATGGAGTGTTCGTATCGGGGGCGCGAACGTGTTACCGGTGTCACTGGCTCCTTGTTTAATCGTAAGCTGTTGGCCTATATACAACTGCGCCGGATTGGTGATGTAGTTAGCGCTCGATAAGCTGTCGGCGGTTGTCTGGTATGCCTGGGTGATGGCCGCCAGGGAATCGCCTGGTTGAACGGTATAGGTGAACGGTGTGCCCGGCGCGTTGATTTGAGCGCCCGGGATCAGCAGGCGTTGCCCTACTGCCAGGTAGCGCGGATCATCGATGCCGTTGGCGGTGGTAATGGCCTCGACGGTTGTGCCGTATTCTTGGGCGATGTGGAATAACGTGTCGCCTCGTTGGACGACGTGAATCGTTGTGTCGCCACCCTGCGCCGCCGTTGGATAGACAGCACCCAGCAGCAGCACCAATACAACTAGTAATCCTGGCAGTTTCGATACGCATTTCATGATGATCACTGCGCGGGACGCGCCCGGATCGCGTCGGCTAAGACTTGCGATTCTTCCAGTTTTTCAAGCGCTTGTTCGGCCAGTGGCAGTCCTTGCGCAACCGAATTCGCCAGCGTACCGGCGGCGCAGTCGGGTTCAAACATTGCCCGCGCCTGGATCGCCAGCGCGATCCCTTCCTGTTGGAGACGAACGGCGTCCCGAAGTTCTGGGTCTGCTACGTCGTTCCGCGCAAGTTCGGCCAGTTGAGCCTGTGAGAAATCAAACGCGGCGGGCCAGGGATCAAATGTACAGCGCTGCGTGGCGGTGTAGTCGGGGTCCTGGACCGCGCGCCATTGGTTGATGATGCCGTTATCATAATTGCTGTCCAGATCGCCCATGATCAGCGAACGGTCGCGTAGCTCTCGCAAGATGCCCGGATAGTCCAGCGCTGGATAAGGCAGCGTGGCGGTGGGTGACGGGGTGTTGGTGAGCGTGGGGGTCAGCGTCGGCGTGACCGTCGGAGTCGCGGTATTTTCGGCGGTAGGCTGTACTGTCGGCTGTGAAGTCGCCGTATAAGGCAGGGGTGTCGGGCTGAGCGTGGGCGTATGAGTCGCGGTTGGCGTGGGTGTCGGTGTTGGTGGATTATCAATGGCCTGTTGCAGCGCGGTCTGGACCGGTTGCAGGCCGTTTTCGGTTTCGTCCAATGCGGCAGAAGCTTCGAGTATCGCGTTAATCTGGATTTCGTTGGTTGTACAGGCAAGGTCCCATCGTACCTGGGCTTTTTGCAAACTCAGCAGAACCACATTGAAGTTATCGGCTACATTTGTCAGGTCACGCCGGTATATGTCCCGATCTACGGGCGAGAGTTGGACACCGGGCGGACGGTTAAATGTGGGTTGGCAGTCAATCGTTTGGGTGTCGTTATACGTCTGGATCACACTGCGAATGCTGGCTATGTCCTCATAGGTTTGCTGAATCTGGTCGCTGATTTGGGCAATGAGATCATCTCGCCCGGTGGGTTCTAACTGTACGAAGGTGTTCTGATTATCCTGGTTGTTTTCGTCGCCGCCCAGGAGCATGGTCAGGCCGTGTAAAATGAGCGAGATCACAAAGATGGCGGCCAGTCCTCCCAGGATCATGAGCAAGGTGCGGTCGCTGACCGGAAAGCTGCGCCCGGTTGCGCCTTCGTGCTGCGCTTTGAAATGGGCTAACCCTTTACGTGCCGCTTCGCGCACGCCTGCGTCTTCGTCCGGTTGAAGAAAGGCGTTGCGCAGGAAAGGGATAACGGCAGGGTCGCCGGTCGCGGCCAATTGTTTGCACGCCTTGCGCCGTGTTTTAACATCCGTATCAGGATTTCGCAATTGGTCAACCAGGGAGTCCCAATTCGCCTTGCTCATTGATATCCTCTTGAGGAGTACGCAGCTTATTTGCTCTAATGATACGCGAAGTCCGGGCCATAGCAAAACGCCGGTTTATGAAATAGTAAACGTATCTGGCGTGCTCAATGCGTTTTCGAGTTCCGCCTGGGCAATGGCTATAGCGGCCTGGGGAGCCAGGAGTTCCAGGATCGTTTGATCCTGTTCGGAAAAAATGCGTCCTGGCCGGGTTTGATGCGCATTGATTACGCCCACGACACGTTCTCTGAAAATCAGTGGGGTGCTCATGCTGGCGTAAAATGGCACATCCTCAAATCCCGCCGCGCGTCCATTCCAGGACTGGTAACTGTCGATACGCATGGATTGGCCGGTCTGCATGACGCGCCCCGCCAGCCCTTCGCCCATTCGCATCTGTCTACCGACGATGGATGGTCCCGGTCCGGCCATAGCGATTACTTTTAGCTGGTGCGGTTCGTGGACCAGCAGCACACTCACGACATCGGCTTGCATCAGGCCGCGCATGTGGTGGGCGATGTCGGCGAGCATGGTGTCAAGCGGTTGGCGGCGGGTAATAGTCTGTGAAATGGCGGTCCAGTCGCGCAGCCAGACGCCCGGGCTGGTCCTCAGTTCACGTATAATTTGGCAGCCCAGCAAACTGCTGGCGAAGCCGCCCGTGATCGCTACCAGCGAATACGTCCGCACAAAACCGGATATCAGCGAACCACCTTGTATCACGGCTATTCCTATCAGCGTGCCGGTCAGCAGCGGTGAGTCAATGCGCCGCCAGTAACGCCACGCGGCTACCAGCGTTAACCCTACATAGCAGGCATTGATGATAGCGGCGGTCTTGCCCAGATGGGTATACGGACTGCCGAGCAGATTATGGTCCAACGGCGGAGTGAGAGTCAGGAAGTCGTGCTGCCATAAGGCGGGCTGAAATACCAACAGCGCCGCAATGCCTGCTCGCAGCGCAATTTGCCAGGCGTCTTTCATGTTCGCGGCGATATGGAGCACGACGGACAGTTCCGACAGTGTGACCAGGCTAAAGCCAATCAGGAGCACGTTGAGACTGTACTTGATCAGAAAATCCGGCAAATCGGCCAACAGCCCGATATGTAAAAAAATTGTGCCGGTCTGCAAAATGACGAGACTGACCAGAAATTGCAACACCGCTACGTTTTCTCGCGTTCGCCAGTACCGGCAGAATCCTAACAACATGATCGTGCCGAGTGTCACGATCAGAGCCAGCCAGATGAACACAAACGTGAAAGCCAGTGGTGCAGTCATGCTACGGCTCGATAACGGTAAATGTGCAACTTCCGGTGTCGGTTTCGTTGGCCGTGCCCGGTCCGAATGGCTCATAACCGTCTGAGATAGCTTCGGACCACGTTAGCTCAAAGCTGATTTCGTGCGGACCGGCGGCCAGCTTGCCCACCGGGTAATACCAATAGATGATCCATACACCGCTTTCGCGCTGCATTTCGGTCGCATAGGTGTTCCAGTTTTCCAGCGGTTCGTCATCCAACCGGACATTGTAATCAGCGTGTTCCAGGTGTTGGTCCATCAATTCTGGCAGGGCGACGAACCAGCTCCACTCAACATATACGTTGTCGTTGGTGGTTGGGTTCGGGGGGATCAGGTTTTTCTGGCGGCAGTAGGCCAGAATGTCAATACGATTCGGTTCCGGTGTGACGCCCGGTGTGCGCGGCGAGGCAGTCGCATTGGGTGGGGCCGGTAGGGTCGGTGTTGGCGGCGCGACCACCTGCTCAAAATCAGTCTGGACCAGCGTACTGAATACCCACAAGCGCATGGTTTCGCCATTGTCATTGGTATACACGACTTTATACCAATCACGGCCCTGGTCATCTGTTTGAATGCCGATCACGCCGACATCGGTGCCCGGTGGCAGGCTGATCACAATTGGGAAATCCTCACCCGGTCCTTCGCGCAGATTCACGTTTTGCAGCGATTGAATCTCGCCTTGCACGGTTGGCGTGAAAGTAGGCGACGGGGTAGGCGTGTGTGTGGGAGGAACAGTCGTCAGGGTTACGGTCGGCGTGTCCGACGGCGTTAATGTGATACTGGGAATCGGGGTAGCAGTAAAACGCGGCGTGAAGCTGACAATTGGCTTCACGGTGCGCGTAGGCACATTGACAACGGATTCACTTTGAGACGGCGCTGGTGACGACTCGGTTGGCACCTCATCACAGGCTGCCAGCAGTAGGAGCAGCCCGACCAGCAGCATCCCCACGCTGCGCCGTAAACCCATCCTCATACTCTACTACCTCCCTGATTAACAGATTGTGTGAGACGGTTTCAGCTTAGCAGTATTCGCGTGTCTGCACAACAATACATAGCATGTACCCAAAATTAACCCGCCATAAACCGGGCGGGTTGTTCTTCGTCAGCCTGGGCCGCGATTTAGAGGGTTGGAGGCTCCAGGTTGGGTGCGGCTTGTCGTCCGACGCTCAACAAGAGACGTACCCGATCAATCAGGCTGTTGGCGATGTAGGGCTTGGTGACATACCCATCGGCACCTTCGGCTAAGCCCTTACGGATCGAGGTAGGATCGGCTTTGGCGGATAGAATCAAGATCGGCACCTCGTCGAACCGGTCATGTTTGCGAATCTGGCGCAGAACCTCGAAACCATCTATTTCGGGCATCATCAAATCCAATATAATGAGTTCCGGTGTCATGGTGGTCAGATATTGGAGCGCGTCCTTGCCACTATAGAAGGTGTGTGCGTCTGCTCCGATCCGGCGCAGCAGCATCGCAATGAGTTTGAGCAGTTCGGTATCGTCATCGACGACCAGGATTTGGGGGGCTGGATTATTTGGGGCTTCACTCACATCAAATACCTCGTTAGAATATGTTGTGGCGGCTCATTGATCAGCAGGATGTCCTAATTATAGTATACTTCTGGGCTAGATCGAACTTTTCTTGATCAAAGGCAGTATAAAATCCAGGGCGTATCGAAAATGGCATAGGCGTGTTGTATGTAGTATCGTCGGGGTTGCTCGTTCGTAGAAGACAAGGGGATGCTGAATGAACCCAATATCGGCTATGTTTGCCATTGCGCTAGGTTATATCATTGGCTCGCTTCCAACAGCCTATGTCGTAGCCCGTCTCAAAGGGATCGATATTTTCACTATTGGCAGTGGCAATATGGGCGCGAACAACGTTGCACGAGCTTGTGGACCTCAGTATGGCGCGCTGGTCTGGTTCATTGATGGTTTGAAGGGCGTCCTCGGCGTGGTGTTGGCACGGTTGCTCATTCCAGAAAATCAGGCGGCGGCGAGCGTGTTAGGCGCGGCGGCGGTGGTGGCCGGGCATAACTGGTCCCTTCTGGCGAGCTTGATTTCGGGCGGCATTCGGGGCGGCAAGGGGGCCGCGACCATGAGCGGCACGTTTTTGCTGTTGGCCCCGACACTGATCGTCGCCGTGATTTTGGCCCTGGCGACCGTGATTGTGCTGCTGACCCGTTACGTGTCGCTGGGCGTGTTGATCGCCGTTGCTGCCGCCGGAGCCGCGATTACGGTATTGGTCATTGCCGGGATGCGCGAGCCGGTTTATATGGTGTATCTGCTGGTGTGCTGGATGGTCTTTTTCCGCCACCGCCAGAATATCGTGAATCTGATCCGGGGCACCGAGCGCCGTTTTGGGGAACGCCCGCAATAGGTGTATTGCCCACTACCATGATTTTGACACTGCCCGGTGGCTTGATGGCGACCGGATATTTTGTTGTTCGTGCTGCTCGGTGTTGGCGTTTAACGGCGGCGGTTTGGCTGCGCGCCACCCATATAGTCGCTGGCTTTAATGGCGAAGATGGTACAAAAGCGTGTGTCTGATAGGCGGCTTTTGATCAACGGATCGAAGGATTCCAGTTCTTGCGCGCTGGTGAATACAGTGGGTCTGCGAGTCAGGTAGCGGTGGTTAATGATCTGGCGCATTTTTTCCATTGCCCAGGCCGATGCCCCATTCAGGTCGAATTGATCGATGATCAGCAGGGGCGCTTCTTTTAGTTCGTTGAACCGTTTGTTGAACGATGTGGTAACGGGGTCAGAAAACGCCGCGCGCAAATGATCGAGCAGGTCCGCCGTCGTCACCAGCGCAATCGTGTTGCCCCGGCGATGTTGGTGGTTGGCAATAGCTGCCGCCAGGTGCGTTTTTCCACAGCCATGTACGCCTAATAGCAGCAACCAGCCTTCTGGCTTTTCCGCGAATTGATGTGCTAGCGTAAATGCATCAAACAAGTTGCGGCGTTCGTCGGCGGTTGTGCCGGGCCGGTCAGTGTCAAAGGTATCAAATATCATGTTTTCATAAGCGCCGAGTTCTGATAAGTCATCAGGCTCGGTTTTCGGTTTTTTCCGGCGAAAATCAGGCAGGTGCATGTGGATGATCTGGCCCAGGTTTTCGTCAAGTAACCGGCTGCGAATGCGTGGATCAAGCGTTCCTACATCGGTATTGGTGGTAACAACTGTACAGAGCTGCTGCACGTAGCGATGATTGATCACCTGGTAAAGTTTTTCCTGCGCCCAGGCGGTGGGACTTTCCGTTCCCAGGTCGTCCAGGACCAGCAGGGAGATATTGCGCACTTGCTCGAATAGTTCGTCGTAGGCGATTTCAGAGGATGGGCCGAAGGTGGCGCGCAAATGGTCCAGCAAATCGGGCGTGGTCACGAACATGACCTGATTGCCCCGGTCAAGCTGCTCGTTTGCAATAGCGGCGGCCAGATGGGTTTTTCCGCTGCCATAACTGCCTTCCAGCATCAGCCAGCCTGCCGGTGCCAGGGCATACGTTTGGGCGATACTAAAACTTCTACGCAGCGCGTCCCGTTGTGGCCCGGTTAGATCGGATCGGTTGGCTTCAAATGTATCAAATGTTTTATCGACCAGGGCATCCAGGTTGCTCAACGCGCGCAACTGCGCGTTGCGGCGGGCGGTTATGCTGTTTTGCTGGCAGGTACACGGGAACGCTTTCCCGAAGTCAGGATGGCCCACCGGCACGTTTTTGGTAAAAAAGCCCATGCCCTTGCAGATTGGGCAGTGTTCGGGCGGTGTTTCAGTATTTGATGATGTGGGATCGTTCCCCACTGATAAACCGCTTGCCATCCGCCTGAATTGGTTGCTGAATGAGTCCACGATCCTTTCCTTCCGACTGCCATCGCTTGAGAATGCCCATCACGTAGCGCCAGTTGCGTGTATTGCGCTCAACGGCGATCTGGATCGCCTCTTTAATCCACTCCGCCGGGAACTCTTGTTCCGCATCACGCAGTTGCTCGCCGATCATGGGGGTCAGCGGGCCGATGTTTTCCTCGTACAGTGTGTAGATATTGGGCCGTTCGACCACCAGCGCGACGGGGCAGTCCTGTCCGCCGAACTGGAAATGTCCGGCTTCGATAGCCTTGAGCGCGTTTCGTCCCCGTGCCGTATTCATAAAATACAGGTCTTCCGGCTCGTTTGCTCCTTCCACCTGCGCGTGGAGCAGGGTTCCGCGTATGGTGGCCTGCTGCAAAGCGTTTGTGACTTTTTCCGCTGCAAGGGTGGTGTCCGGGTCGATGCCGCTGAGCAGTAGTTGATCCTGAAGCACTTCCCGGCGAATCACATACCGGAACTCGCCTTCCCGCTGGTGCAGCGCCCAGAAGCAGTACAACGTGACTTTTAACTCAACCAGATCACTAATGATCGGCAGCAGGTCGCTAAAAAACTGGGCCGGGATGGTGATCGTTTGCATTTTGCCCGGCACGAATCCGTTAAATGTGTCCATGTTCGCTGTGATTCCTGCTGTGATTTAATATCCGGCGAAGTCTACGTCCTGCTTGTTCAGATTGGCAAACTGGGTGAGTTCCTTGCGGAAATAGAGCGCCACGCTGCCAGTTGGCCCGTTACGGTGCTTGGCGACAATGATGTCCGCCTGATTAGGACGCTCCGTATTTTCATTGTACACCTCGTCGCGGTAGATGAACATCACCACGTCCGCGTCCTGCTCGATGCTGTTATGCGCGATGATATTGTTCGCCACGAAGTTATGCAAGCCGGGAACTGTCAAATCATATACATCCGTTTCGCCGTCGGGTTCCAGAGATGCGATCCGGTCGAAGGTTGCGCTATTATTCGTGATTTCGGGTGAGGCGTCTGGCACAGCAATATGATCGCTCGGACTCAATTTGTCCAGCCGTTTCCAACCAGAAAGCGTGAGAAATTTGTGATTCCCGGTGGCGCGAATTGTGCGGCCAAGCCGGGTTTTCATTTGGTAGACGGGTTTGGTCCCGGTGCAAAAAGCCCGTGAAACTTCGGCAGTTTTCAGTTTCCATGACTCGGCGTCCAGGCTGGCGACGTGAAATCCGGCCTGCCCACTGAGTTCCCGGATCGGAATATACCGCCCGGTGTCCGGTGAATAAATGAGCGTGTCTCCGGCCAGACAACCGGACTCGCGCAGGTCCGAAAGCTGCGGGCGCTTATCCTGACGCTGCTCGACCGCGCGCGAAAGCTGAGCTGCCGCCAGTACCGGGACGTTTAGTTCTCGCGCGATTTGTTTTAAGTTCCGCGAGATGAAACTGATTTCCTGCACGCGGTTGTCGCTGTGCCCGACTCCGCTCGTCATCAACTGCAAGTAATCCACGATCACCAGGTCCAGACCATGTTCACTGTACAGGCGGCGGCATTTGGCCCGCATCTGCAAGGGCGAGAGGGCCGGGGTATCGTCCAGAAAAACGCGCAGTTCCCCGACGCGCCCGGTTGCTTCCACAAACAACGCCCATTCGCGTTCGTCGAGTTTGCCCAACCGGAGTTTATGCGTACTGATGCCAGTTTCCGACGATACCAACCGCTGCACGATCTGCTCGTTGCTCATTTCCATGCTGAAGATCGCCACCCGCGCCCGGATGTCCCGCGCGGCGTTAAGTCCTGCCGTCAGCAGCCATGATGTTTTACCCATGCCGGGACGACCCGCCACGATCAACAGGTCCGATTTTTGCAGCCCGCCTAGCAACTGGTCCAGGTCGGCAAACCCGGTCGGAACTCCCAGCGGCTCGTCCTGCTGCGTATAGAGGTGCTCGATTCGCGCAAAATAGTCAATGATCGCGTTGCGGATTGGCACCAGGTCTTTACGCAGCCGCCGTTCCGTAACGGCGAACAAAGCTGCTTCCGACTGGTCAATAATTTCATTGATATCGACGCTTTCTTCGTGGGCGAGTTGGGCGATATCACCGGCGGCCTGTAACATCCGGCGGCGAATGGCGGCGCGTTCCACGATGCGCCCGTAGGTTTCGGTATAGATGGACGAGGGGGTATTGTTGATCAGGTAAGTGATGTACGCCGCGCCGCCGATCTCTTCCAGCCGTTCTTGTTGGCGCAGTTCTTCCACGATTGTCACGTAGTCGATCTGCTCGTTGCGTTCCTGGAGACGGACAATCGATTCCCAGACCCAGGCGTTCCGCACGATGAAAAAATCGTCGGCTTGCAGGAACGAAGCCACATCGAACAGCGCTTCCGGGTTGATCAGGATGGACCCCAACACAGCTTCCTCAGCTTCGACGCTGTGGGGAACCATGCGGTCGGGGCGAATGGGAGTAGAATC
This sequence comes from Anaerolineae bacterium, assembly GCA_016934195.1. Taxonomy (GTDB): domain Bacteria; phylum Chloroflexota; class Anaerolineae; order Aggregatilineales; family Aggregatilineaceae; genus JAFGTJ01. Next base: position 26,576 of record JAFGTJ010000185.1, read on the forward strand.
CTGACTCATGATCAACCTCTAATTAAAAATGGGTTATGGTTCGGTAGGGTGCGCCGTGATGCGTCAAAAACGGGGCCGCTCAGGTTCAAGCAGCCCCGTTCAGGTTGGCTGGGTGCAGCGCGATGATCTGCTAGTTGTCGTCGTCGTCATCTTCACCGCTAGAGTCAATGTCGTCCAGGTCAAGCGATTCGACAAAATCTTCAAAAATGCTTAAGCGTTCTTGAGTCTCGCCCATTTCATCCGGCTCGGCGACTTCGTTTTCGACCTCTTCATCCGGCAGGATGGCGGCGCGCTCCATCACTGTTTCGGCCACGTAAATTGGCACTTCAAGGCGTACTGCCAGGGCGATAGCATCACTTGGACGTGCGTCAATGACGTGTGTTTGATTGTCCTGTTCCACAATGATGTGAGCGTAGAAGGTGTCGTTTCGCAGGTCATTTACGATAATGTGTTGAACGCGCCCGCCTAGCTCAGCAATGAATGATTTGAGCAAATCGTGAGTGAGCGGACGTTCGACATTCATGTTTTGCAGTTTCACGGCGATGGCATCTGCCTCGCATATCCCAATGAAGATAGGTAGATATTTACCGCTCAGGGGGTCTTTAAGAATAACGACCCGAAGCTGCGACATGAGGCTGACACGTATACTATCAATAAGGACTTTGATCATATACCGGGTTCCTGCGACTGCTGTGTGGGTCGGGAAAATCCAACGCTGCATCAAACATTAGTGGGATTATACCATCAAGTTTGTGTCACCAGCAAAGCCAATTGATCGGCAGAAAACAAAAAGCCCCTGGATTATCGCTGTGATAGAGCAGGGACCTGGCGCTGCGGTGTTACTGGATTTGAGTGGTCAGCCGTCAGTCGGGATCAGATCTCTGGACGTCATCTTTCTGGACGTCATC
>JAFGTJ010000186.1 GCA_016934195.1 Anaerolineae bacterium
AAGGGGGCCATCACGTAATCGGTTTCGTAGACGCTCAGGCCGGGCGTGGTCAGGGCGTGCCGCATCCACCAGTAATTCCAGTGAGTATGGTAAAAATCGGTGGTGGGCGGCGGCGGATCGCCGGTCAGGTGGGTGTCGAGGTGGAGGATGGGGTTATACAGCGCCAACGCCGCCAGCAGGATGTAAAACAGCAGGATGATCAGAGCGAGTTTAAATCGAATTCCAGTGTTGGGCATTTTTTTGAACCGTAATAGTAAGGTTGCTGGTTGTTAGTTTTGAGTGATGGGTTTGGGCGGGATGGGTAGGCAGCGAACCACGACTCATTACTAACTCATCACCCACTAAAAACCAAAAACCAAGCACCAATCACTTAACCGCGAAACACCTGCACAATCGACGTGATATTCTCGTCTGTCTGATCCTGCTTGAGAACGTAAATGGTCATGGCTTCCAGGTGGTACACCACCCCCGCGCAGGCCGTCAGATATCCCAGGAACGGGTAAAACCGGTCGAGCAGCATCGTGACCATCAGCAGCAGCACCAGCGCGGAGGCCAGCTTGCCGCTGTAAAGGTGGATGGCGGCGACCGCGTGAAGATAATGGTACGCCGTGATATACATGAGGATAGACGTGATGGTCGGGATGATAAACAGGTGCGGGTATACAGGAAAAATCCGGGCGAATTCATCCCAGACCAGCCAGATAAAAATCGCCAGACTGGGCAGCCAGATCGCCAGATCAATCCACGTATCCAGCCGCCGTCCCAGGTCCGATTCAATGTGCAGCCGCCGCGCCACACAGCCGTCTACCGCGTCCAGCAACAACTGCACGGCGAACAGTCCCACAAACACCGCTGGCTGCTTCAGGACTCCGGCCAGCACGATAAACGGCAGGAAGCCCAACCGGGAAAACGAAATCACATTCGCCAACTGCTGGCGCTGAAAGATGCCTGACAATCGCTCCCCCTTGCGGCAGTGCGCCCGCGCTCATCATTCCCGCTGTTTAACAGCCCGGTCCTGTCTCACCGCCTGGATGCAGGTGGTTTGGCCGCTGAGCCGGGGTGCTGCTGGTGGTCGGCCAGCGGTATCCCCGGCGGTCAGACCTCAGCCCTTATCGGTTTGCTGGACGTGCAGCGGCAGCCGGACCTCGACCGTGGTTTGTTCGCCGGGCGTACTGGCGATGTGGAACGATCCCGCGTGCAGTTCCGTCAGCCGCTTGGCAATCCACAGGCCCAATCCCGCGCCCTGCTGCTCGAACTGGCGGCGATCAAACTGCATCCCGGCGGCGATGTCGGCGATCTGGTCGTGCCTCATGCCGCGCCCGGTATCGGTGACATGCAGGTAGTAAGTCGTGTCGTCGGCCCGCGCCCGGACGTATACGGGCATCCCGTCCTGGGAAAACTTGAAGGCGTTGCTCACCAGTTCCTGAGTGATCTTGTTCATGCTGTCTTCGGCTACCTGGACCGGCACATTGTCGGAAATCTCCACATGCAGATCGTCAAACCGGCCCATTTTCATGGCGACATCTTGCGCCATCGCGTCGATCACCGGCCCCGGCGATTTCAACCACAGCGTCCGCAGTTGTTCCTGCCGTTCCGGGTCCACGCTGAGGATTTCGATCTGCGAATGCACCAGGAAGTTTTCGATCAGGCTGTGGAGCCGCATCCCCGAATCCAGGATCGATTTGCCCATGTCCTGCACGCGCTCATCGGGCAGCATCCCACCATCATACATCAGCAGTTCGGCGTAGCCCAACACCGTGACGAGCGGCGTGCGCAGTTCGTGCGGCAGCATAAAGAACAGGTTATCACTCAGTTCCTTGCGCTTCCGTTCGGCCTCCGTTTTAGTTTCAAGGCCGTTTTTCACCTGGGTTCTCACGACGGTAAACAACTCTTCGGGATCAAAGGGCTTGGTCAGGTAATCATTGGCCCGTAACGCCATGCCGCGCCGGGTTGCCTCGCGGCCTGCCACCGCCGTCAGGAATACGAACGGCATCAACCGCAGCGCCGGGTCGCGGCGCACTTCGGTCAGCACCTCATAGCCGTTCATGCCGTGCATCATGATATCGCACAGGATAACGTCAGGAAGGTGCTTGCGCGCCAGCACGAGTCCGTCCGGGCCGTTGGTGGCGGCCAGAACGGTGTGGTGTTTCAGCGACAGCAGTTCGGCGACGTTTTCCAGGATGGGCCGTTCGTCATCAATGACCAGGACCGTTGCCGGAATTTCCACGACTTCAGGGTCTTCGATTTCCAGGGTGATGTTTGTAGTGTCTGCCATTATGGTAGCTCCAAAGTGACCAACCAGACTCGGTTATGGGTTGTAATACCAGTACATTACCGGGGCGCGATGTTACGACGGCCTGACTCTATCTCTACTGTTACGATGACGACTCCTGGCGCATGGGCAGGTACACGGTAAACGTTGATCCTGCGTTTTCGGCGCTCTCAACCTCGATCCGGCCCCCGTGCAGCATCACGGCGTTGTGCGCGATGACCAGTCCCAGTCCCGTTCCCTTGATCGTGCCGACATTGGTGGCGCGAGAAAAGGGTTGGAACAATCGGGCCTGATCCGCTGCCGGAATCCCGATCCCGTTGTCCTGCACACCAATCACGATCTCATCCTTTTCACAGTGCAGGCTAAACCGGACGATACCGCCAGGGTGCGAATACTTGACGGCGTTTGACAGCAAATTCGTTAAGATATGCAGCAGCAGTTTCTCGTCCATCACGACCTGGTGACAGCCGCCGCTGCGTTCGTACACGATCTCCACCGCATCTCCGGCGGACAGGCGCATATCGTCCAGCGCCGCCGCGCACAGCGCGTCCAGGTTCAGCGGCACGGGCGCGAAGTCCAGCCCGACGGTCTGCATTTTGCTCACGGTCAGGATATCTTCCAGCAAACTGGTCAGGCGGCGGACCTGGGACTGAATGCGCTCCAGGTGGCTGTGGCGGCGCTCCGGCGTCAGCCGGTCGAAATAGTCTTTGAGCAGGCTGCTGGACGATTGGATGGTGGTTAACGGGGTGCGGAACTCGTGCGATACCATCGAGACAAAGCGCGTCTTGAGTTCATTGAGTTCCTTTTCTTTCGCCAACGCCGTGCGCAGTTCCGCTTCCAACTGCTTGCGGTCGGAAATATCGCGCAGGCTGCATACCACATTGGCGATGCGGCGCGCGTCATAGGCCACTGCCGACAGCGCGACATCGGCGTCAAATTCGGTCCCGTCCTGGCGGCGCGCCACGATCTCGATCCGCTTCGACTCGCCGGTCTGGACCAGCGCGCCCAGCGCCAGGGCGAGCGTTTGTTTGCTCTGGGGACCGGCCAACAGGGTCAGCGGCTGGCCCACCACGTCGATCTCGCGGTAATCAAACTGCCCGTTAAAGGCCGGGTTCACCTGATCGATCATTCCGTTCGGGCGCGTGACGATGATCGAATCGCTGCTGTTATTCAGGATCGCTTCAATGCGCTCGGTGGTGCGGTTCATCTGGGCGGTGCGTTCAATCACGCGCCCTTCCAGTTCCAGCGCGTAGCGATGCACCGCGTCGTACAACCGGGCGTTATCAATGGCGATCCCGGCCTGGACCGCGAACGCCTGGAGCTTGTTGGCGTGGGATTGGTTGAAAAAACCGGGCGTGGCGCTGTCCAGGTTGATGAAGCCGATCACGCGCTCCTGTGCCCGGATCGGGGCTATGACGCACGACCGCACCCAGGCGGTTTCTTGCAGGAGCTGCCAGTCAGGATCGGTATGCGCGTCGGGGATGACGTAAGCGCAGCCGGTCGTCATGATCTGGTGAAAATGCGGCACCGCGTCTACCTCAAACGACAGTCCGACGACCACATCCTTGATGCCCTGTTCGGCATAACCCCGGCAGTACACCACGCGAGCGATGCCGTCTTCGATCTGCATGATGTTCACCGTGTCGTGGGGCACCACCTCGCCCACCGAATCCAGAATCTGGTTCATCACCGCGTCGTGATCGAGCGCGCTGCCAATGGCGACCGCCGTTTTGTAGAGCGCTTCGGCCAGGGTGCGCTGTTCGCGCTCGGCGATTTCGGCGCGTTTGCGGTCCGCGATCTCATTCTGGGCCTGCTGGTATAACCGGGCATTGGCGGTGGCGGCGGCGATCTGGGGGGCCAGCGTTTCGAGGAATTTCAGGTCGCTGTCAGCGTAGGCGTTCAGGTGGTAGCTGATGACCTGGACCACGCCGATTACCTGTCCTTCCAGTCTGAGCGCGACCAGCAGGGCCGACCGCGTGACGGGTTCGCTGTTCGGATCATCCTCATCGGGAGGATCGCTCCGCTCATCCGGTATAACCAGGGTTTCGCCCGTCTCAGAATCGATATTCACGCGGTAACAGGTTTTGAGCCGGTCGCGGTAGGCCCAATAATCGTTGATCAACAGCGATTCACCGCTGCGGACAACGGCACTTTGCATCCCGACACCGGGCGGAGCCAACGGGATCGGCGGGAGAGCGGTTTCGTCGGCGCGCTGACCGTCCACCCGGACATATGCGGCGCGGATCAGGTGGTTGTCCCGGTCATAGGATGAGATGTACAACGTATCGCACGCCATCGCCCCGCTGACGATCTCGTACACGGTGCGATAAGTGATCTCCAGGTCCAGCGATTCGCCCAGACGCTTGCCAGCCATGTACAACAGGCCAATTTCCTGCGTTCGTTCCCCGGTCCGCAGCGGGCGCGTGCGGTTGTCGATCATACACCACCCTTTACCACTGTCATCACGACATATTAACTCTAATCAATTTTACTTGATTTTTTATAAATACTCTATGCCCATTTACCAAATTCACGATTAAATCAGACTTTAAAGTTGTTTGGATTTAGCTGCAACTCCGTGATATCCCGGTAAAAGGGGCGTATGCGGATTGGGGGGCAAAAATTTTTTTTCACCACAGAGACACGGAGGGCAGCACCGCAGAATAACGTGATCGTGAGTTAGCCCCTCCCCCTGGCCCCCTCCCCACGTTGTGGAGAGGGGGAAAACGGCGCAGGTCGCGCGAGCAAGTCCCCTCTCCGTTTACGGGGAGGGGGCGCGCCAGCGGCGTGTTGGGGAGGGGTAAACTACCCATGCAATCACGCTATTCTGTAGTCCTGCCAAACAAGGGAAAAACAAGAGAAAATCCTTATTTTCGTTTCTTTGTGCCTTCTTTGTGGTGAGACTTGACTCATGGCAACTGTTGGCGAATTGTACGTGTAGGGGCGCGTCCGACCTCCGGTCGGCGCTTGCTGCGCCCCAGAAAACAAAAAGGGCGCGGCAAGCAGCGCCCCTACGCAAACGTGGTGGTGATAGGTTCGCCAACGGTATCGCGAGCGGAGAAAGGGGGAGAGTCGATTCGCCGTTAAGCCCCTCTTCACTTGTGGGGAGGGGCTATAACCATCGATCACGCTATTCTGTAGCCCTGCCACACGGAGCGCACAGAGAAGAAAAGCCTTTTTTCTCCTGTTTTTCTCTTCAAAAAAAGAAACTCTGTGTCCTCTGTGTCC
>JAFGTJ010000187.1 GCA_016934195.1 Anaerolineae bacterium
GCGGGCGGCAAAGCCGTTCACCTCGCGCCGCACACCAGCAGCCAGATTATCAGCAAGTCGATCTGCAAGGATGGCGGGCGCAGCAGTTACCGGGGTTTGCTGAAGGTCTACCCGGATGCCCACGACGTAAAAAGCACGGTGGTATGTGACGCGCTGCTGCTGGACGAGATCAGCGAATCGGACACTTACCCGTACATCGAGATCGAAAATCCGATGGTGAACGTCGGCCACGAAGCGACCGTCAGCAAGATCGGCGACGACCAGTTGTATTACCTGATGAGTCGCGGTCTGGCGGAAGATGACGCCAACGCCATGATCGTCAACGGCTTCCTGGAACCGCTGACCAAAGAACTGCCGATGGAATACAGCATCGAGATGAACCGCCTGATCCAGTTGCAGATGGAAGGGTCGATTGGGTAGGCCTCACCCCCCCGGCCCCCCTCTCCAGCAAAGCCAGAGAGGGGGGAGCAGCGGGCGCGCTTACCCAATTCCCCCTCTCCGCGTGCGGGGAGGGGCCGAGGGGAGGGGTAAACACCCTAAACTCATAACCCAATAACCAATCACTAAAAACTAACAACCAATCACCAACAACGAGAGGGAAAAACAACAGTGGGTCGTCGTGCTACACGAGAATTTACCGCGCCGCCGCTCACCCGTGCCGACGTCGAAGCCTTGAGCGCGCGCTATGATGAACCGGACTGGCTGCGCCAGATGCGCCTGGATGCGTGGGACGTCTACGAGTCCCTGCCCATGCCGACCACCAAAGATGAACCCTGGCGGCGCACCGATTACCGGCATATCGACTGGGCCAGCGCCGGAGTCCTGAAACCAGCCAACGGCGTGAGCTTTGAGAACATTCCCGCCGCCAACCGCCAACCGCTGCTCGGTGACGAACAGGGCGGCCTGATCGCGTTTGTGGATGATAAGCGCGTACAGTATGACATTAACCCGGCGCTGGCCGCGCAGGGCGTGATCTTCACCGATCTGCGCACCGCCGCCGCCGAATATCCCGATCTGGTCCGCGAACACCTGATGACGCAGGCCATCACGCCGCAAACGGGCAAATTCGCCGCCCTCAACGCGGCGCTGTGGACGCACGGGATTTTCCTGTACGTGCCGCGCGGCGCGACGGTGATACTGCCCGCCCACAGCATTTTTTACACCACGCAGCCGGGCGCGACTCTGGGCCATCTGCTGGTGGTGCTGGAAGACGGCGCATCAATTGACTATTTGCACGAAGCGCTCTCGCCCACCCTGGACGCCGACGCGAGTTATGTCGGCGCGGTGGAGTTGATCGTCAAAAACGGCGCGAATCTGCGCTTCGTCAACCTGCAAGACTGGGGCCACCGTATGTACGAGTTCAGCCACCAGCGGGCGCGCGTCGGCAAGGACGGCCAACTGGACTGGATCACCGGGCAGATGGGCGGCAAATTTACCAAAGCGTTCATGGAAATCGACCTGGACGGGCAAGGCAGTTGGGGCCGCATGAGCGCGATGTATTTCCCCGACGGCGATCAGTTCATGGACCTGGACACTCAGCAAAATCACAACGCGCCGAATACCACCTCGGACCTGTTGTTTAAGGGCGTGCTCAAGGACGAGGCGCGGTCGGTATGGCAGGGCATGATCAAGGCGCTGCCCGGCGCGCAGAAAACCGATGGTTTCCAGGCCAACCGCACGATGCTCATGGGCAAAGGCGCTCGCTCCGACAGCATTCCCGGCCTGGAGATCGAGGCGGACGACGTGCGCTGCACGCACGCCAGCGCCACCGGCCAGATCGAGCAGGAAGTGCTGTATTACCTGATGAGCCGGGGCCTGCCGCGCATCGAGGCGGAAAAACTGGTGGTAGACGGTTTCTTCGTGCCGGTGCTGGACCGTATCCCGTTCGAGAACGTGCGCGACCGCCTGATGGCCTACGTCGAGCGCAAGCTGCTGGGTGCGGAATGACGCAGAAAACCTCACCCCCCGGCCCCCTCTCCATTCGAAATGGAGAGGGGGGAAACGCGGTGTGCAAGTCCCCTCTCCGTATTTGGAGAGGAGATTTAGGTGTGAGGTAAACGTACCGGGTCGTGATGACCCGGTTTTTTGTTATTTTTAGCTGATTTATATCATCAATTTAGCGTATAATCTGAACGGAGCTAACTTGAGAACCCAAAAACCTATGACCCAACAAACAACTTCCACTTCACCCCTCAATATCGAACAAATCCGGGCCGACTTCCCGATTCTGGACCAGGAAGTCCACCCCGGTAAACGGCTGGTCTTCCTCGATTCGGCGGCCAGCAGCCAGAAACCCCGCCAGGTGATCGACGCGATGACCTACTACCTGGAACACGATCACGCCAACGTCCACCGGGGGATTCACACCCTCAGCGAACGGGCCACCGCCGCCTACGAGGATGCGCGCGACAAAATACGCGCCTTCATCAACGCCCGGTCCCGCCGCGAAATCCTCTATACCCGCAACGCGACCGAGAGTCTGAACCTCGTCGTAGCGTCGTGGGGACGGGCCAATCTCGGTCCTGGCGACGTGGTGGTACTCAGCGAAATGGAGCATCACAGCAATCTGGTTCCCTGGCACATGCTGCGCGACGAGATCGGGTTCACGATCCGCTATATTCCCGTGACGGACGATGGCCTGCTGGACCTGGATACCTACGCCCGTTTTCTGCGCGAGGAACCGGTTAAACTGGTCAGCGTGATGCACGTCAGCAACGTATTGGGAACCGTCAACCCGGTAGCCGACATGATCCGGCAGGCGCACGACGCCGGGGCGCTGGTCATGCTGGATGGCGCGCAGAGCGTGCCGCACCTCAAAGTCGATGTGCAGGCGCTTGACGTGGACTTTCTGGCATTTTCCGGTCACAAGATGGCCGGACCCACCGGGATCGGCATCCTGTACGGCAAACGCGCGTTATTAGAGGCCATGCCTCCGTATATGGGCGGCGGCGAGATGATCAAGCGCGTCACGCTGGACGGCTCGACCTGGAACGACCTCCCGCACAAGTTCGAGGCCGGGACTCCGGCTATCGCGGAAGCGGTCGGGCTGGGCGCGGCGGTCGATTACCTGACCGGCCTGGGGATGGACAACATCCTGGCGCACGAGCAGATCGTGGCCGATTACGCGCTGGATCGCCTGTCCGAAGTGCCGGGGCTGACGCTCTACGGTCCCGCGCCGGACCAGCGCAACGGCGTGGCAACCTTCACGCTGGCGGACATGCACGCCCATGATGTGACCCAACTGCTGGATGTGGAAGGTGTCGGGGTACGGGCGGGCCATCACTGCGCCATGCCGCTGCACCAGCGGCTCGGCGTGGCGGCAACGGCGCGGGCCAGTTTCTACGTCTACAACACCACCGAGGACGTAGATGCGCTGATTCACGCCATCGAGCAGGCGCGCACAGTGTTTGGGTTGTAGCCTCACCCCCCGGCCCCCTCTCCACGTTGTGGAGAGGGGGAGCAGCGTGCGTCATCAAGTCCCCCTCTCCATTCAAAATGGGGAGGGGGATTTAGGGGGTGAGGCTCTTTCTCGCGGTTGTCCCTACGATTTTGCGCGTATTTCTGCGATAATCGCTGAAGATTTCTCACGGTTTAGGAGCCAAAGTTCTAATGTCCCAAGTTGTCCGAACGCAGTTGTCGTGCCCCGGCTGTGGGCATGTATTCCCGGCCATCATCGAGCAGGTCATCGACGTGGGGTCCGATCCCCAGGCCAAAGCGCGCTTTTTATCCGGTCGGGTGAACGCGATCCCCTGCCCTAACTGCGGCCATACGGTGACGGTCGCCACGCCGCTGCTGTACCACGATCCCACTAAGGAACTGCTGGTGATGCACGTCCCGATGGGCCTGAACATCTCGCAGCAGGAACGCGAATCCCTGATCGGCGGCATGACCCGCAGCCTGATCGACAACATCCCGCAGGGGCAGCGCAAAGGCTACCTGCTGCTGCAACCCCGGCAGGCGCTCACCATTCCCGGCATGATCGACATGATCCTGGAAGCGGACGGCATCACCGCCGAAATGCGCGAAGCCCAGCGCGAAAAAATGCGCGTGATGGAAATGTTCTTGCAGGTCGGGCCGGACGGCTGGCCGCGCCTGGTCGAAGAACAGGGCCAGTACCTCGACGAAGAGTTCATCCAGATGATCCTGGTCACGGCCCAGAACGCCGCCGAAACCGGCAAGGGACCGATGGCCGAAGCGCTCATGATCCTCTACAACTGGATGATCCAGCATACGCCGGTCGGACAGGCCGCGCTCGAAGCCGCCGCCGCCCAGGAAGCCGTCGTGCAGGAAGTGGCGGGCGAACTGGAAGCGATAGGCGAGCAGATCACACGCGAAGGGTTCATGGAACTGGTGCTCGGTTACGCCGGGGATGATGATCGGGTTCAAGCCGTCGTTGGCCTGATGCGGCCCGCGCTCGATTACGCCTTTTTCCAGACGCTCTCGGAACGCATCAACGCCGCGACGGGCGAGGAAAAAACCCGGCTCGAAACGCTGCGATCCCGGCTGCTGGAACTCACTCAGCAGTTGGACGAACAGACCCAGGCCGTGATCCAGCGCGCCGCCGATACCCTGCGCGTGATCGCCACCAGCGCCGATATCGACGCCGCGATCTGGCCCCGGCTGGACCAGATCGACGACACCTTCCTGGCCGTGCTGCAAGCCAACATCCACGCCGCCGAACAGAATCACGATCCCCAGACCGGCGCGCGGCTCAAGCTGGTCCTGGAGCGCGTGCTGGCGATCCTGCAAGAGAGCGCGCCGCCGCCGATCAAGCTGATCCAGGCGATCCTGTCCACCGAAAACGACGCGGACGCGCACGCCATTCTCGAAGAACGCGCGCCCCAGTTCGGCCCGGACCTGCTGGAAATCATGGACGCCGTCGCGCAAGACCTGGACACCAATAATCCCCCCGCCGCGCAGCGGCTGCGGGCGCTGCGGACCTTCGCCGCCGGGCATATCGGCACGGGCGAGCAGCAACACGATCATGGGCATCACCACGATCACGATCACGGCGCGGCGGAGGACTAGGGATATGGACCTCAATCTACACAACGCAAACGTTCTCGTCGCCGCCAGCAGCCGGGGACTCGGCGCGGCAGCGGCGCGGCAGTTCAGCCTGGAAGGGGCCAATGTCGCCATCAACGGGCGCGACCCGGCCCGCCTGGACGCCACCGCCGCCGCTATCCGGCAGGAATCGGGCCGGGACGTGCTCGCGCTGGCGGGCAACCTCACCGATGGAAACGAAATCACCTGGATCGTGGATCAGGCGGTCACGGCATTGGGCGGGCTGGATATCCTGGTCACAAACGCGGGCGGACCCCCATCCGGCCAATTTGACGATCTCTCGCCGGAGGCGTGGGTCGAGACGTTCCACCTGACGTTGATGAGCGCCGTCCACCTGATCCGCGCCGCCCTGCCCCATCTGCGCCGGAGCGACCGGGCTGCAATCCTGACCATCACGTCGATCTCGATCAAGGAACCTATCAACAACCTGCTGCTGTCCAACAGCGTTCGGATGGCGGTCGCCGGGCTGACGAAATCGCTGGCGAACGAGCTAGGACCGCAGGGAATCCGCGTGAACAGCATTTTACCGGGTTGGACACTGACCGAGCGCGTGACCGAGATCATGCAGGCACGCGCCGCCGCGCAAGGGATCACAGTCGAGGAAGCGACCGCGCGGCAGGCGGCGGGTTGTCCGTTGGGGCGTATGGGCGATCCGGCGGAATTCGGCAATGTGGCGGTGTTCCTGTGTTCCCCGGCGGCGAGTTTCGTGCATGGCGCGCTCGTTCCGGTGGACGGCGGGGCGATCCGGGCCACGTTGTAGCAGTCATTAAACGTAGGGGCGCGTCTGACCTCTGGTCGGCACTTGTCGCGCCCTTTTTTGTAGGGGCGCTGCTTGCCGCGCCCTTTCTGTAGGGGCGTAGGCAATACGCCCCGTTTTATTTTCCCCCCAGGTATCGCATTCCGCCCGGCTGGACTATCATTGTGATAAACGTAGGGCAAGTCATACAGACCTGACGCAAAAAAGCGCAATTGTGGATATCGCACATTAGCCCCTCCCTAAATCCCTCCCCGCAAGCGGAGAGGGACTTGACGCTCGCCGGAATTCCCCCCTCTCCATAGCGAAGCGTTATGGGGAGGGGGTCAGGGGGAGGGGCTAACGAAACAGGGCAAACAACCATGACGGACCAACTACACATCAACGGGCACGACCTCGCGCGCGATCCGGGCCGGGCGGAATTACGCCGCACGCTGCCAATCCTGGCGGTAATCGCCGCGCCGTATGCCGCGCCGGGCGGCGACCAGGACCCGGTCAGTCCGCTGGACCGGGTGCGGGCGTGGCGCGAACTGGCCGAATCGGTGATCGGCGCGGCAGAACCGGGCCGGTACGCGCCGCTGGCCCTGGTCCGGTTGCAGCCGCCGACCGCGATCCAACTGGGCGAAGCGTTGGCGGCGGGCGGGCCGGACGCCTTCCGCGTGGTGCATATCGTGGCCCACAGCGAGGGCGAGCTGCTCTATCTGGAAGACAACGCCGGTCACGAAGCCTGGACCGTCGCGGACGCCCTGGTGCGGCTGTTTGCACCGTCAGCGGCGCGGCTGGTGGTGCTGCAAGGCTGTTTCACCCACGAGATCGCGCAGCGTCTGATCGATGAAACCCCGGTCCAGGCCGTAACCGGCACGCGCCGCAGCGTCCACCCCGCCAACGCCGCCGCCTTTAATGCCCGCTTCTACACCGGGATCGCGGCGGGGAACACCGTCACCGACTCCTTTCGCGCCGCGCTGGGCGATCTCGATACGCTGCCGGACGGTCAGGCGGATCGTTACGACCTGCTGACGGCGGGCGATCTGGTCGATGTGCCGCTGCCGCCGCCGGATCGCCGCGCGCCGTGTTCGCTGGTGTGTGACGGTCTGCCGCGCGCGGTAGACGTGCCGGTCACGGAAGGATTCGTCGGACGGCGCGACATCCTGGCCGAACTGTCGGCTCTGATCCCGGCGGGCCACCTGCGCGCCGCCGTGATCGCGGGACCGCCCGGCGTGGGTAAAAGCTGGCTGGCGGCGGAATACGCGGAACGGTTCGCGTGGCGTTTCCCGGACGGTCTGCTGTGGTTCCCCTGCACGGTCCAGACCACCGCCCGCGAAGTGATCGCCGGGATCGCGCGCCTGCTCAGCCTGCCGCCCTACACGCCGCCCGCCAAAGTGGGGGATGCGCTCAATAAACGGCGGGCGCTGGTCGTGCTGGATGGGGCCGATTCGCTGCTGGCGATGGCCGAAGCCGAAGACCTGAGCGCCTTCATTGAACGGTTGGACCCGGCAGCGGATAGCATGGTCCTGATGACGTCGCGGCAGGTGGTTGGTCCGCTGGCGAACACCGAAGACACCCGCTTCTACACGCTGGACCCGCTCGGTCCCCGGTCGGCGCGCGCGCTGGCGATGCGGCTGGCGGTCGAGCGCGGGCTGGACGAATTGGACGTGGACACCATCGACGATTTTCTGGAACACACGCTCGCCCTGCCCTGGCTGATCGTGCGCGGCGTGGAACTGGTCCAGGCGAACGGGATCGGGTCAGCTCTGGACGAATTGGCCGCCTTTGGACCGGATACGCCCGATCCGCCGGGTCTGTACATCACGCGCCGCATCGAGCAAATCGCTGACACGCCGGAACTGGCCCTGTTGATCCGGGCGCAGGGCTTGCCCGGTGCGCTGGATGTGGGGTTGGCGACCGCGCTGGTCGGCAGTTCCGCGCCGGAACTGGTCGAGTCGCTGCGCGCCCACCACCTGCTGACCGGATCAGGCGGGCTGTATACGTTTCCGTTGGCGGCATTAACCTACGCGCGCCAGCACCACGCGCTGATCGCCAGCACCCGCGACGAGTGCGACGACGTGACGCTGCGTTACCTGGTCGAGACGTGGCCGTTCACCTCACCCCTAAATCCCCTCTCCAAATACGGAGAGGGGACTTATCCGCCGCATTTCTCCCCCTCTCCGCGTGTGGAGAGGAGGGCGGGGGGTGAGGTAAATCGTAACGAGGCTGTGTCCCGCGCCTACCTGGACAACGCCCGCGCCGTACTGCGGCGGCAGGTGCGCCCGCGCAGCGCCATATCCCCGGCAGCGCTGGCCGGACTCCTGGCGGCGGCGGGACCGGCCTTCTGCGCGGCGGGATTGGCCGACGAATTCCTGGCCTATGCCGACGCGGTGCAGCAGATCGGGTTAGCGCCTGGGCCGGAATTCGCCGCGCTGCGGATAGCGGTTGGGGAGACACTGGCCCTGCTGCCGGATCGCCAGATCGACGCGGGCCAGACCTTGCAAACCGCCGTCACCGCCGAGGAACTCGATCCGGCGGCGCGGGCGCGAGCCAGCCTTGCTTACGGGCATTTCCTGGTCGAGCAGCACCAGCCGCGCGAAGCGGTCAGGGTCCTGGGGGCGGCGCTGCGCCCGGTCCTGATGATGCGCCCGCCGGACGTCCTGCTGGCAGCGACGGTCGCGCACGCCTGGGCGGACGCGCTGGCGGCGGCGGGCCTGTTCGCGGAAGCGGTGCCGCGCTACGAGGGCGCGTTGGCCGGGTACGCCGAACTGCGCCGCGCCGATCTCTCGATCCGGGCGCACGGCGATCTCGCGGCGGCGCTGGTCCAGACCGGCGACCTGGATCGCGCCGAGGACCTGTTACGCCGCGCCCTGGCAACCGTCGATCACATCCCCGATCCGGCGGCCCGGCGCGACCTGAGCGGCGCGATCCGGCAGCGGTTGGCGGCGGTTTACCGGGCGCGCGAGGAATGGACCCACGCGGCGGGCATCCTGGGCGATGCGCTGCTGGACCTGCTGCCGTCCGCCCCAACGGGGACGCTGTCCGGGGTATTCCACGATCTCGCGCAGGCGCAGGCCCATACCAACCAGTTAGCCACCGCCGCCGCCCACGCCGCCCGCAGCGTGGACCTGTACGAACAGTGCGGCGACCGGACCGCGTATACTGCCGCGCTGGTCACACAGGGACAGCTCCAACTCGCGGCGGGCGATTCGATAGCCGCCCACGCCACGCTGCACGATGCGCTGGATCGCGCGGTGATCCTGCACGATGACACCCTAAAACGGCACGCGGCGGGCCTGCTGGTCCGCCTGCACCAGATTCGGGCGCGGCACGCGGGACGGGCCGATGCCGATTTCCGCCAGCAAGCCCGCAAACAGGCCGGGTATACCCAGGAACACCTGCACCGCGCCGGGTTGGAGGATCACGCTATCGCGCTGGATGCCGTGATCGCGGTGTATAATCGGGGTAGGATTTAAGGAGGCAAAACATGACAACCTCACGCATACGGTTAAGTTATTCCCGCGACGAAACGACACCCCCGAATATCTTCAGCGATCACGATTGGGTGCGCCAGCATGAAAAAATGCTGCTCGATCAATACGGGGAACGGTGCATTGTCGTGTACAACGAAGCGGTACTGGGCGTCGGCGACACGTATGAAGCAGCGGTCGAGGATGCCGAAAAAAACCTGCCGCCCAACGTAGACGAAGTGACCCCCATCGTTGAATTGTTACACCATCGCCACCCCTTTCTGCGCGTGCGTCCCGGCCCGGTTGATACGCCCGCTCACCTATCGGATTAGATGATGGCCCGTATACAACTACGCATGTATCGTGATCCCGGTCAGGCAGAGGTTTTTCTCAACATCAGGCGCAAAGATGGCGGATATGAAAAACGAGCCGCCATTGTGGATACCGGCGCTCAGGTATCCCTGCTGCCCAGCTTATTGATGAACATATTGGCGTACCGGCTCAGCGAACGCGGGAGCTTCACCATCGAACAGGCGGGGATTGCCACACAGTCCTTTGAGGCGATAGAGGCATACGTGACCGTGTTTCTCGAAGATATGTCCGGCCATCGAACGGATGATTTTGAAGTGCGCGTTTGGTTTGCCGGAACCCGTGAGGTGCTGCTTGGGTTTGACGGAATTCTGGAACGCGGTGTGTTGCATCTGGACATGCCCGATCTCACCGGCTACCTGGATTTCCCGCCTTAGCCTCAGTATGTTTGGGGTCCGCGCGCCCTACACCTGGTTGCCCAGGAGATTGACGCCGTGAAAACCATCCTCACGATCACCGGAGTATTCGCCGCGCTGCTGGCGAGCATGGTAGCCGCATCCCCTGATCCGAGTCAGGCCCAAACAGCCTCGTTTGAGTACGCTTTCGCCACCCAACAAGGCAGCGATATCTACATCCATCTGATCAATGGCGCGGAGCCACCCGGCTATACCGCCCGCCACGCCTTTTCAGTGCCCGACTACCACCGGCTGGCGGAAGCGTCGGCCAGCCCGGATGGACGGCAGATCGCATTCGGTTTTTTTGCCGGGGGTATGGGGATCAAAAAAATCTACGTGCTGGACGTTCAAACCGGCACGACGGCTGAAATCGGCCCTTTTACGCCCTGGTTTGACGATATCGGGGAACTGGTGGAACCCTTCGCGCCGTATGTCTGGTCGCCGGACAGCACCCGGTTGGCATTTATCGGCGGGGAACAGGACCAACACGGGTTATCCACCATCTACCTCTATTCCACCGCCGGTCAAACCGTCACCACGTTAACCGGCGATGGCGGCACTCATTCCCGGATCGCATGGTCGCCGGATGGACACTACCTTGCCAGTCTGGGGGGCAGCGCAGACTGCACTGACGCGGCCTGTGACGTTACCCTCGACATCTGGGACACGGTTGATCTGGCGCTAACAACGCGAGTCGATCTCCGTCCCTATCTGCAACTGCCGATCCCGCCCCGCACGGCAGCGTGTTATTTTGAATGGTCGCCGGATAACGCTTATCTCAGCTTTATGATGGGCTGTGACGTGCTCAGCCGGTTTTTCTTCGATATGTACGTGCTGGATGTATCGCACGAGACGATCACGCGGTTAACGCAGTTCGCCCAGGCGCGCACCCTCTGGGACAATCAGGTGCAGTTCAGCGCGACCTTCTCGACCGTCTGGCACGACGCCCGTACCCTGCTGATCGGCGCAGCAGCCCGCGTGACGTTCCCGGACCCCGGCGTCGATGCGATCCGTACCGGTCAGACCGCCGCCTATGCCGCGCCCGACTGGGACGAAACGGTTTTAACGTCCACCGTCGCCGTTGAATGGGCGCTCAACCCCGTCTCAGGACAACTGGCCTACCGCGCCGCCGAATACCTGCCAGACAATCCCTACGCGCCGCAAAGTGTCCATGTCCAGATTGCCACGCTGAACGGCGGCGAGCTAATCCCCCACCATCAGGCCCCGACCGGGTGCGGCCTGGATTGGTCGCCGGATGGAACCGCGCTGGCCTATGGCAATTACACCTTTCCCGGTTCCCATTGTTTGGGCCTGGAAGGGTTTACGCTGGTTGATGCCGGGACCGGCACGATCACAACCGTTCCGCGCCCGCAGGACGTCACCGCGCATCCGGTGGGGTGGATTCGGGTTAGCGATTAATCGGTGGTTATCCGGTTTGTGAAGCTGCAAGGCAGCGGGTGTATTCGGATTGGGGGGCAGAATTTTTTCACCACAGAGACACGGGGAGCACAGAGAAAAACAAAAAGCTTTTTGGTTCTCCTTTCTCTTTAAAAAAGAAACTCCGTGTCCTCTGTGTCTCTGTGGTGCATTTTTTGCCCCAATTTCCGAAAGCGGCAAACCGCTGGCGCAAGACGCCGCTGTGCCGTATACTCACTTAGCACATACGTTCGCACAGGAGGACTCTGATCATGGCAAAAGAACACGTCGCGGCGACCTTCGCCACCATGCAGCAGATCATGAACCAGCACATGCCGCCCGA
>JAFGTJ010000188.1 GCA_016934195.1 Anaerolineae bacterium
ATCACTCAAAACCAACAACCAATCACCCATTGACGGGACAAAGCGTATGACCGACCAACAACCAACCGACAACACCCCCATCCTCGAAGTGGCGGGCATGACCAAGCGATTCCCCGGCGTGCTGGCGAACGATAATGTCAATTTGACGCTGCGCCGGGGCGAGATTCTGGCCCTGTTGGGCGAAAACGGCGCGGGCAAAAGCACGCTGATGAACATCATCTACGGGCTGTACCATCCCGACGAAGGCACGGTTCGCATCAAGGGGCAGGAAGTCCGGTTTTCCAGCCCGCGCGAAGCGATCCGCAGCGGAATCGGCATGGTTCACCAGCATTTCCAACTGGTCAACGTCATGACGGTGGCCGAAAACGTGGTGCTGGGCGAAGAAGACACCATCGCCTACCAGGGCGGTGACAGTCCGGGGTTAAAGCTGGCGCTGCAATGGCTGCCCAGTATCGTGATCTTCGTATTCTCCCTGATCCTCGGCTTCGCGCTGGCGGACGTGAAATACATCACGGGCGGCGCAGTGATCGGCGCGATCCTGGCCGTGCTGGTCGCCATTCCCCCGGCGGCGCGGCTGCTGTGGGGCGTCGGGTGGCGGGTGGGACTGGGCGTGCTGGCGGTGGTCATCGCTTCCAACGTGGCAATGATTACCCGCGTGGGCCTGACCGCCGTTGCGCTGCGGCACGAAGTCAGCATCGTGGACGAGAAAAAGCCGGACGAGATCGAAACCGACGACGGTTTAACATATACCGTCAAGCGCGCCGTGATCGAAACCGCCCGCATTGACTTCGACTGGCCCAAACAATACCGCACCGCCGACGATAACGGCACCGGGATCGACGGCGTACTGCTGGCCGCCAAAGCCGAGATCGAGCCGTTCCGCGATAACGGTATTCCCGGCTGGCTGATCGACGCGATTGACGACTGGCCGCCCTATGCCGAAGCGTTCAGCGTGGCGCTGCTGCTGTTTCTGGCGGGTTGGCACAGCGCGGCCTCCTGGCGCGGACACCATCCCACTCCCCGGCGGCTGCGCGAATATGAGATCGCACTGATCGGCGCGATCCTGGCGCTGAACGGCCTGTTGGCCTGGACCAATCTCGACGGGGTGAACCTGGCCGCGCAGGTGGCGATGTTCGTGCCGCCGGGTATCGGGCTGGCCCTGATCAGTTGGCGGCTCATCCAGCGCCGCTACCTGGACGAACCGGACCAGATCATGGGCGTGTCGCCGCTGGACAGCGTGATCGATGCGTTCCTGGCGCTGCTGAACAACCTGACGCAAATCCGCAATATGGACCGCGCCGCGCAGCAGGTACGCGATCTGTCGCAAAAATATGGGTTGGAAGTCGATCCCCATGTCGTGATCGAAAAACTGCCGGTCGGGGCGCAGCAGCGCGTCGAGATCATCAAGGCGCTGTACCGGCAGGCCGATATCCTGATCCTGGACGAACCGACCGCCGTGCTGACTCCGCAGGAGGGCCGGGAACTGTTCAAGATCATGCGTGAGCTGGCGTCTCAGGGCGTGTCGATCATCTTCATTACCCACAAGCTCAAAGAAGTGTTTGAAGTAGCGACCCACATCGTCGTGATGCGCGGCGGGCGCGTGGTCGGAACCACCACGCCGGATGAGGCGACCGAAACGTCGCTGGCGGCGATGATGGTCGGGCGCGAAGTGATCTTGCAGGTCGAAAAAGACGCGGCCCGTCCCGCCCAACCCGTGCTGGAAGTGGCCGCGCTCAGCGCCTTCAACGACCGGGGTGCGCAGGCGCTCGACAACGTGGGATTCACGGTACACGCCGGGGAAGTGCTCGGTATCGCCGGGGTGCAGGGCAACGGCCAGACCGAACTGGTCGAAGTGCTGACCGGGCTGCGCGAATCGACCGGCGGATCGGTGCGCCTGATGGGGGCCGAACTCCAGCCAGACAAGCAGCCGGAGGGCGGTCTGTGGCCGCGTGTCTTCGCGCTGGTGGCGGATACCATCGCGCTGCTGGCGTTGACGTTTTTCGTCGCCGCGTTTGTGTGGTATTTCACCGACGATTCGCTGGACACCGCCTCGACCGCCACCCAGATCGCGGCGGCGGCGCTGGTGTATGTCGTCCTCGACGCGCTTTACTTCCTGGGGTTGTGGCTGGTGGGCGGGGGGTCCTTCGGGATGTCACTGTTTGCGCTGCAAGTGGTCGATGAGCGCGATCAGAAACCGGGCGCGATCAAACTGGTCCAGCGCTACCTGATCTTCCTGGTCCTGCGTTTCCCGTTGTTTGTGCCCTGGGCGCTGGCATTACGGCAGGCAGCGGGCCGCGATCCCCGGCGAACGTGGTTTGACCGGTGGTTGGGCCTGCGCGTGATCCGCTTCGAGCGCATCACGCCGCGCCGCATCAAGGATACCGGCACCAGCCACGTTCCCGAAGACCGCCAGCAGCGCGGGATGGTCAAAGACTATTCGGTCGCCGATAACCTGGTGCTAAACGATTTTTACCGGCGACCGTTTGCCGCCGAACCGGATATGCTGGAATTCCCTGGCGCGGCGCTGCGTTACGTGGTGCTGGTCGGCCTGATCGTGGCCGGGCTGACGGCGCTGGCGCTGGCCGTGTGGAACAATGCGATCTGGGGCGCGCTGCTGGACGCCTATAACGTGCCGGAAGCGATGCGCGAGGTCGGGGACCGCGTGGACAGCAGCCAGCGGGCCGCGCTGCAATACCCGTATATCATCGGTGTATTCGCGCTGCTGCTGGCCGAACTGGTCTTCGGAGCCATCGCGCACACTATCACCCGCCGGATTCTGGGCACCGCGCAGGTCCGTACAGCGGTCGGCCAGTTAAACCGGCGCATTCGGGGCATGATCTGGCGGGCGACCGGGCACGACGGCAGCGCGCCGGAACCGTCCGGCGGGCTGACGCGCGACCAACAGGCGATTCACCAGAACGCGGTGGACCTGATCGCGCAGTTCGACATCCGAACCCCCTCGGCGGATACCAGCGGCGGTAGTCTGTCGGGCGGCAACCAGCAGAAAATGATCGTCGCCCGCGAGTTCAGCCGCAAACCGCGCTTGCTGATCGCGGCGCAACCCACACGCGGAATCGACGTAGGATCAATTGAGTTCATTCACCGCCAGATCATCGACCAGCGCGACGCGGGCGCGGCGGTGCTGCTGGTATCGGCGGAGTTGGACGAGATCATGGCGCTGTCGGACCGGATCGCGGTGCTGTATAAGGGCGCGGTCATCGACACGCTGCCCGCCGACACCGCCACCCGCGAGCAGTTGGGTCTGCTGATGGCGGGCATCAAAAACGGCGGCGACCAGAACGGCGGACACACGATGGAAATGGTTCCGGCAGCGGGATAATGCCACCGGCTCCCACAAGGATAAAAAACTTATGAGCAAACATACCGCCCCAAACCCCCACGCCGCCTTTGACACGCTGCGCGCGGCGGGCGTGATCATGTGGGGCGATTACGGCGCGTGGGCCTATGATACCTGGGCCAGCTATAACGCGACTTATTTCGATGGCGCGCTGGAACCGCCCGGCATCCTGTGGGGGCTGGCTCCCAACAACCGCAAACTGGGCAATTACGACACCGAATTCCAGATCATCACGCTCTACAGCGGCTTACTCGATACCGAGCAGACCAACCTGTGGGGGCTGGATGCGTGGCTGGCGCGCGATCTCGCCCGCGATGTGCTGCTGCACGCCATGATCCACCAGAAAGCCGGGACCAGCGGCTGCAACTACCGCTCGCACAATAACGAGGAATGGGTGAACGAGGTCAACCGGATCGCGCCGCTGATCGGACTGCGCGCCAACGCCCAGGTGATTCCGCAGATGCGCAAGGGGCAAAGCCTGATCTGGGTCACGAAAGAGGGCGGGATGCGCCGCCGCGAACTGTCCGGCTGGCCGATGCTCTCCCGCCCGGAGGAGCATTATAATCCCGTGACCTGGAAGCGCTTCGGGGAGATGATCCAGGGGGAATGAGCCGCGCCCACTCCCCCGTAACCTGCGTCAGCCGTAATACTGCAACAGCGCGTCCGTGATCATCGGCAGGCAGGGCGACACGTCCAACCACTGGCCGGGAATGCCCGCGCCGAGCGTCCACAGGTGGAAGCCCTTAATATACGGGTCGTTCTCCAACTGCTCCGTGTACTGGATCACGTCCCGCGTGATCTGCTCGCAGGTGAACGGCGCGGACCCGTCCCCCGGCGCGACTTCGGTCAAATAGACCGGCAGTTGGGCCGCGTCCGGCAGGACCGCCGCCAGCCGCTCGTAATACAGCCGGTGGCGCAGTCCCAAATAAGGTCCTGATTCGGACACCAGCGTTTGTTTATCGGCGGCGTAAGCGTGCAGCGCGATTCCGTGTCTGCGTCCCGGCTGGCATTCGTGTTGCAGCGCGTACTGGTACACCGGCAGATAGCGCGTGTAATCGTCGATTTCGGGCGCGCCCGCGCCGAAGTTCAGCACCAGCATACAGCGCTGGCGCGTGTTGGCGATCCGCATGGCCTCCACCGTAAAGGTGTTCATCCAATCAACGGGAAGCGGGCATTCGTTCATCAACTCGTAGAAATCCGCCGGGACCGCCTGCCAATGGCGCTCTACGCCGTCCATCCAGCGGCGGGCTTCCTCGATGGGATTATTTTCCTTGAGCGGGCAATCGTACATGCCGTAACCATCCACCAGCAGCGACCGGAACACGATCACGGTATCCGGCGAGATTTGCGCGATCTGGTTGATCAGGTCCTCGGTGCCGGTGGTGCCCTTGACGGTGCCCATCGGCAGGCCCGCATCGCGCAGGCGGCGCACCACATCCAGCAGCGGGTACTGCGGCGAGTGCATGATCAGGTGAACGCCCATCAGCGTCCCCGGCGCATCGAAATTCGGCGCATCGGGCACGGTCGGGACCATGACGTACTGGATCGATACGTTGTCGATGTGATAGGTTCCCGGCGCGGGATCGGTCGGCGCGGGCTGCACACCGGTAAACACGCGGAAACGCAGCCGGACCACCTGCCCCCGGTATTCGGCCAAATCCACCACATGCAGCGCCCAATCGGTCTGGACGCCGACCTGCATGTCGATCATGAACCAGGAATTGCCCCCGTCCAGGCTGAGGTCCACCGCTGCGAGGTCGCTGGCGGGCATGGAGCCTTTTTGCCGGAAACGAAGCTGCGCGCCCTGCGTCCCGCCGAGATCGATCATGGAATTGTATTCGAGGGTGCTTTCCGTCTCGCGCTGCGCGGTGTTGACAGTCCAACCGAACCCTTCAAACGCGCTGGCCGAGTCGATGGTCCACGCGCCGCTGCCGCGCCAGTTGGCCGCCGTCGTGTCGAAGGTGTCGCTAAACGGCAGTCCCACCACCAGCGGGCCAAAGATCGGGCCGGGAGTCGCGCCGGGGTCTTCCTGAGCGCGGGTCGGCGGCAGCGCGTTCAGCAGCGCCGCCCCGATGATCAGAACCAGGGTACACATCAGGAGTTTAAGTCGCATAGCGGCCCATGATACGCCATCATGGAGCAAAATTCAACATGACCGCTTATGCTGGGTGCGTGCAAAAGTTGATGTTGTTGGCAAATTGGGCGCGTAGGGGCGCTGCTTGCCGCGCCCTCCCCAAAAAACAAACAGGGCGCAGCAAGCAGCGTCCCTACGAAATGTGGTCCCATTGAATTCGCCAACAGTTGCCACGAATCAGGTTTCACCACAAAGAAACCGAAATCCGGCTATTTCGGGAGTAGTGCCGGTTACGGGGAAGAGCCAACGTGCGCCACGTCCACCACCGGATACACTTCCGGCGCGGCGATGGTTTGCGATGGTGTGTTCCCATCCAGCCACCCGATTCCCAACGAGAACGTATCGTTCACCTGGGCGGTGTAGAGGTAGGTATTCGCACCGGCCCAGGTTACGTCCAACACCCGCGCATTGTCTCCCGCCGCTGCCAGGAACCGTTCCGGTAAAAGACCCGGCCCCCCGATCCACAGCGCGCCGTCCAACGCATAGACAAAACGATCCCCGGCGGGCAGCCAGACAGGAAACTTCAGCGCCGTGATATCACCCTCGGCATATATGACTGCATCAGCGCCGTGTTGTGAGGCAACCATGAGCCGGATCGCGCTTTCGGTTGGCGATTCGCGGGCGGCGACATAGGCGATCCAGTCTCCGCTGGCGGAAAATACCGGCAGCCCGAAGAAATCCGCCGCGACCTGCCCGACCTGGACCGCTGGCCCTGTTTCTGGCACAACCGGCAGCCACCACAGCGCCGTGAACTCGTCCGCCGCGCCGTAGACCAGATCGGGCGGCGGTACAGCCGCCAGCAGGCCGGAACCATCCGGCAGCCAGCGTAGATCGGGATACCAGCGGCGCTGGCTCCCGGTGGCAACGGCGGGAAACTCTAACAAAATGGTCCGTTGGCCGGAAATGAGATCGTACACCGCGATCACACCGGGATCGGAATCCGGTTCGCCCGGCTGCGCGTAGTCGCCCGCTGCGGCCAGCGCCAGCCGCGATCCATCCGGGCTGAGAGTTATCATCCCGCCCGCGCCATCGGGCAGCAGTTGTTCAACCGTTCCGGCGCTGGCGTCCACCTGCCATAGATCGTCCGCCGGGCGCGTGTCGATGCCGTCTCCGGCCAGCGTCGTGAAATATAACCGCCGCGAATCTGCCGCCCATATCACCTGGGCCAGATAGCGCGGCTCGTCTCCGTCGGCAAGGTCTGCCGCGTTGACCAGTTCACGCTCGTTCGCGCCGGATGGATTACCCAACGTATCACTGATCCACAGGCTGCGCGGCGCGCGGCTTGATTCATCGCGGCCCGGTCCGCGCAAATAGGCGACCCATGCCCCGTCCGGTGACAGGAAAGGCCGGATCACGCCGCCGCTGGTTATCCGGTGCGGCGCGGGATCGGTGTCTTGTTCTGGCAAGCTGGTCCAGGTGAACAGATCGCCGCCTGCCGCCCATGCGACGGTCAGGGGCGAAGTCAAAGACACGGTCGGGGCCGGGGCGGAGTCCGAGGTGGAGTCGGAGCCAGAATCAGAGCCGGTCAGCGTGCAGGCGCTCAGGGCGAGCAGAAGCAGCAAACAGCCCAGGTATCGTAGAAGCATTACGCTCCAAATTAGCCCCTCCCCCTGGCCCCCTCCCCGCAAGCGGAGAGGGGGAAATAGTCGGCGGTTCAAGTCCCTCTCCGCCTGGCGGGATCGTGCGCTTTGCGCACGCGGGATTATAGGGGAGGGGCTAATCTTCACGGCTTGACCCCCACAAATGTACTGTAACGCCCCTCGTCGCTGGCTTCGAGCACCGTCCAGCCGGGGAAAAAGCGCGGCAGTTCGCCCAGTTCCAGCATGTGACCGGTATGCGTGGGCGTGTGATTATCGGCCCACCGGATATTGAGCGTCTGGTAGATCACCATGCCGCCAGGACGCACCCGCGCGCGGATCGCCGGAAACAGCCGCCGGTCCAGAAAGCGGAAGACGTACACCAGATCGTAGGCATAGTGGGGCAGCGGAAAACAGTCCAGGTCGGCCACGATGAAATTAACGCCCGCCAATCCGCGCTGCTGCATGGCAGTTCGGGCCATTTGCAGCGCCCGGTAGCTGATATCGAGCGCGTCCACGATGTAACCGCGCTCGGCCAGCCACAGTGCGTTATGACCCAGGCCGCACGCCAGCTCCAGCGCGCGAATTCCCGGCGCGGCGGGCGGCGCATGACGTTTCAACAGGCCGCTTGGCCCTTTGTGGAGATCGGTTCCGGGATCGGCGTAGCGCGCCTCCCACCGTTCGCGGTCAGCCTGCGACATGCTAGCCGCGTCCCATGTAAACGGGCATATAGGCCAGCGCATCCGGTACGGCGTCCATCGTTTCTTTGTCACCCGGCATGAGGGGCATACGCGGGCTGCGCTGGCGCAAACGGTGAATTTGATAGGCTTCGCGCACGGCGTCCCATTCCGGCACGCGCCAGTTACCGGGCAGATTCAGCACTCCGGCGGCGGCACGGAGACGCTGCCCGTCCAGGCTGTTCCACAGATCGCGCCCACCGCTGCCGGACAACATGGCGCGGGCGGCGTCCTGATCGGATTGTGCCTCGCCCTTCGCGCCGCCGGACCCACGCGCCAGTTTGCCGAACAGGTTCCCGCTTAAGCGCTGTAGAATTTTGTCGGCCTTTTTGGGATCGACGCCCCGGTCCTGGGCAAACTGTTGGAGTTCGGGCGGCAGACTGTCCGCGCCGACGACCATCACGGGCGGACCGTCGCCGCTGCCAGCGGCGACCGGCTCGACCGGCAGATTTCCCGCGAACGCCGCCCGCAGCACGTCCAATGTCTGGCCGGGCCGCACATACGGCTCGAAGGCGTCCAGATCGCCGGAACCAGCCGAATCAGCCTGGCGCGCGCCGTCACGGAACAACGCGAATCCGCCGCCCTCGCCGGTCAGCCAGCCGTAGATCACGGGCGCGCCGGTCTGCTGGCTGAGATCGGGCAAAATAGCCTCGTCTGGCTGTCCCAATATACGCACCCATCCTTCCTGTACGGGCGCGACAAACAGGCGCACCATTGAAACCAAACCGGGCGGTGTGCCGGTCCCGCCGGGAAACGGATCGTAAGGACGATACCCCAATGCGGTCAACGAGGCGTTCAGGGCGGCGGCGACGGGCGCGGCATCGTCGGTGAACAGATAGAGACTGTGCCAGGAACCAGTCATCGTAGAATTTCTCCTTGTGATGGCAGCGCGTTCACGTTTAATAATCCCGCCTCGGTTTCGTCTGGCACCCAGTAAGTCAGGACGTGCGACAGATCGATGAATCCCAGGCGGCGGTACAGGCGCGTGTAGTCTTCCGGCGGGGCGATGGTGAAAATCGGGGCGCAGGACCGGCTGGCGGCGGCGCGCACTGCCGTCGAGATCAGGGCGATTTCCAGACCCATCCCGCGCCACAACGGGGCGGTGACGACGGCTTCCAGTTCGGCAGTGGGCGGGCGCAAACAGACCCGCGCCGCGCCTAACGGCGTGTTCTGGTAATAGGCCAGCACGTAGGCCCGCTTGTCGGCGGCAACATCGGCCATCAGCGGCGCGACGATCTCGGCGTCGATGTGCAGCGTCTCGGTGTTGTAATACCCGGCGCGAAACACCCGCGCCCAGACTGCTAAATCCGCGCGCGTCTCGGCCAGCCGGGTCGTGATATCGTCGTCGAAGAGGTGCGGCAGGCGTCCACGCGCAATTTCGTCCGGCAGTCCCGGCCCGTGCATGGGCCGGTAGATCATAACCACCTGCTCAAATTCCGGGGCCAGTCCCATGAGGTGCAACTGCTGCCGGAACGCATCAGGAAACAGCGCATCCTGAAAGACTAAACGTGGCAACCGGCCCAGGCGTTCCAGGCCCAGGAACGCATCGTGTAAATCCTCGCGCCGAATCCACGCCACGCCCTTGTGGGGCGTGACGCAGTTATGTTTGGGATCGGGGTTGGTGGGATGAAAATATACATCCACCGTGCCTAACTGCTCGACCAGCGTTTGCGCCTCCAGCATGGTTGCGTGGAGGTGCGCCTGCACGCTGCGGAGCGTCTGTCGTTCTTCGCGGTTGAGTGAACTCATAACCGTGTGTCTCCCGCCAATTGGTACTGAAGTGATCAGTTTTCAGTTTTGAGTTTTTAGCGATTGGTTTTGGCACAGCCGGTGAAGCAATCAATCGGGACTCATCATCACTAAAAACCAAGCACTAAGAACCAATAACGAATCACTATGTACCAGTGTACAGGATTTTGGCGGGAGCGCCATTCTACGGGATAAAAAATTTAGGAAGAATTGATATCATTCACCTTCCGGCACGTCATTTGGCGCGC
>JAFGTJ010000189.1 GCA_016934195.1 Anaerolineae bacterium
GGATCGGCGATCATCATTTGCAGGCCCGCGCCCATCAACATCGCGCAGTAAACGTGGTTGATCAGCGGGCGATTTTCACGCGGGACGGCGTTCGAGACGTTGGACAGCCCGACCGAAATTTGCGGCGATGGTTCCCAGGCATAAGGCAGGGTGCGCACCGCTTCGATGCACTCCGGGCAATATTCCTGGCAGCCGGAAACAGTCAGCACCAGCGGATCGATGATCAGATTCTCAACGGAATAATCCAGTTCGACCATGCGCGGGATCAGCTTCTCAACGGCGATGGTCACGCGCTCGTCGGCGCTGACCGGGATGCCGCTCTTGCCCATCGTCAGCGCGACCAACCGGGCGTTATACTGCTTCGCCAGCGGCGGGATTTTCTCCAACCGCTCCTCTTCCGCCGAGGTGGAATTGATGATCGGCTGGGCTTTGGTGATCTTCTTGAGCGCGGCTTCGATACCGTTGATGTTAGTGGTATCAATGGACAGCGGCACATCCACCACCGTCTGGATCGATTCCACCATCCAGGGAAAGACTTCTTCCCAGTCTTTTTTGCGCGGTCCCAGGTTAATGTCAATCGCCTTTGCGCCGTGCTCGACCTGCTTGACGGCCAGTTCCATGAAGAACTCGCGGTCCCGTTCCTTGAGCGCCTCTTTAACTTTATCGGAAATGATATGAATATTTTCGCCAATGATGTACATTCTTCTGTCCTCTATTGGGGGATAGGTGCGCCGAGCGCTGCCTGCACCGTTGGGAATCGCGCCAGATCGGTATGGGGCAGGAACAGCGCCGACGTAAACGCTTCATAAAAAGTATTATCCGCCGACAGCTCGATATACGTCATGCGGTTGGCTATATCCTTGATGCGCTCGCGCGCGTGGCGGTCCAGCAGCGCCTGGTACGCGCCCCGGATCGCGGTATTGCCCAGAAAGTAGAAATTCTCCCAGGGCAGGTCGGGCAGCAGGCCAAGCTGGATCGCTTTTTCGACGTTGATGTATTTGCCGAACGATCCGCCGACCAGCACCTGCTCCACCGCCTCGAACGGGATTCCCACGCTGTCGGCCAAGATGGTAAACCCGGCGTAGATGGCGGCTTTGGTGCGCAGCAGGTTATCAACATCCACATGCGAAAGGCGAATGTCGCGGCCATGCCCGGACTCGCTGGCCCAGGCGATGACGTATTCCGGCCCGTGCTCGCCGATACGAACGCGCGGCGTGTCCAGGTTGGTATTGAAGTTGCCGCCCTTGTCGATTACACCGGCCAGGAACAATTCGGCCAGCAGCGCGATCAGGCCGCTGCCGCAGATGCCGCGCGGTTTGACGCTGCCCACCACCCGGTACGACGGATCGTAGGTGTCACCGTTGACCCATATTTCCTCAATCGCGCCGCGTGTGGCCCGCATCCCGTCCGCCACGCCGCCGCCCTCGAAAGCCGGACCCGCCGACGCCGCGACCGTGACCAGCCACTCTTTGTTGCCGAGCACAATTTCGCCGTTGGTGCCCACGTCGATGAAGATCGTGACCTTTTCGGTATCGTCCA
Organism: Anaerolineae bacterium; assembly: GCA_016934195.1. Lineage (GTDB taxonomy): Bacteria > Chloroflexota > Anaerolineae > Aggregatilineales > Aggregatilineaceae > JAFGTJ01. Next base: position 1,540 of record JAFGTJ010000189.1, read on the forward strand.
GGCCGGAAGACAGCACCCCGGCGGTGATATCCGCGCCGACGTAGCTGGCGACTCCTGGCAGGCAGTCCACCGTTGCATCAGGATGGGTGTCAAGGCCCACGTCACGGCCCGTCAGCGTGGGGATGTGGTTCACAGCAGTGATGAAGGGCGAGAGGCGGATCGTCTGGGCCGGGATGCCGAGCAGCAGGTGAATCATGGTGCTGTTCCCGGCGATGGTGGCCTTAAACACGTCATGGGGATCGATCTTGACTTGCTTGCAAGCGGATTGCAGCAGGCCGTTAATGGTGCTCAGCACGAGATCGCGCAGTTCTTCCGCGCCGCTGCCCTTGCTGCTGTAGATGATGCGCGAGATCACGTCTTCGCCGCGCGCGATCTGACCGTTGTATTCGGCCACCTGCGCCCGCACCTCGCCGCTGATCAGGTCCACCAGCCACAGCGATACGGTGGTCGTGCCGATGTCAATCGCCACGCCCCACAGCGGATCGCGGTCTTCCATGAGGCCGGGTTTGAACTCGATCAGGCGCACCGGGCAATCGGGGCAGTCCCACGCCTGGGAATCCAGGATCACGGTGATGTCCCATTCGCCTTTACGCAGGATGTGCCCCAACCGTCGGAGCTGCATCACCGAGATGCCCACTTCGGTCAGCCGGACCTGTTTGCGCAGCGCGATTTGCAGGCGGCTCCAGTCATCGGTTTGATCGTCCATTGAGGGCGGGGGTACGGTCAGCCTGACGCGGCGGACCGTCTGGACCTGGGCCGGATCGTAGCTGTCCGGCACCTGAACCTCTGCCGCCGTGCGATCCGTCGTGAGCCGCCGCTCGATCTTTTCCTGCGGCGGCACCGTGATCGACACGTCGGCCTCGATCACTGACTGGCAGGCCAGCGCGTAACCCGCTTCCACGTCCTCGTTTGAGAGGCGCAGCGTGCTGCGGCGGCGCACCGTCCCGTCCGTGATACGAACGGCGCAGCGTCCACAGCGACCCTGTCCGCCGCAGGGCTGCTGGATGTCCACTCCGGCCCGATGTGCGGCGTCGGAGAGCAGCGTTCCGGTGGGAACACTGACCGGGGCGGGAGCGGTATCAAACCTGACGAGATGGTCGGCCATACACCTAGAGCGCCTGTTTCATGAACGATGGAATATCGACCGCTTCACGCGGGCCGACACGGACTTCCCAATCCGGCAGTTCTTCTTCAAGCTCGCCGGAGAGCACCGCGACGTGCCCTGGCAAAACGATCACTTTCTTGCTCACTTTGTCGGGTAGTTCAAACTGCTTGACCGATTTGGCGATCCGTTCGGCGTCAAACTTGCCCGCCGCCCACGCCGTCAGCACGCTCATACCTTCCGCATCCGTGACCAGCAGCCACGCCGGAAGGCCGGAGCCTTCGACCTCGTTCGCCACGCTGAAGTAGGTAATGCTGAAGTTGGTCGTCACCATCACCGGGGATTCAGGTTTCGGATCGTTGATCTCGTACACGCCCGGCTGGACCTGGATCGGTTTCTGCGGATCGGTGTAGATGTTCTCGCGCAGCACCAGCAGCGGGTAGACATATTCCGGCGCGTAGTGATCCAACACGATGAAGCCTGCGTACTTGGTGATGGCCTGTGTCGCGCGGACCGACTCGATTCCGGCGTCCTCGTGGCCGGGGAAAGCCAAGATCGGGTAGCCGAGCGGCTGGAAATTCTTCTTGAGTGCCAACCGGCGAATCTGCGTACACAGCGCCAGCCCCTTGCTCAGTGACTCGGTGGCAGGATGCAGGACGAGGTTCTCAACGCCGGTCTTGGCGATCTGTTCGGCCAGTTCCGCCAGTCCGTCCAAAGAGTCCGCGATCACGGCCAGGGCCGCGCCGTACTGTTTGGCGAGTCCGGCCATCGCTTGCCAGTTATCGGCGTCCGCGCCGTAGATCAGCGGGGCTTCACCGTCGAGCGCTTTCAGCCCGGCTTCCATCACCGCCGGGTCGCGGCTGATGAGGATCAACGGGCGCTGGCTGGCGCTGCGCACCGCGCCGATGGCGGCCTCGAACGCCGCCGCGTCCACGGTTGATTCGACCGCGAAGCCGTCCAGCGTGAGGTCCATACCAACGTAGTTCACGGCATAGGCGTCCGCTGCCGCGATGGTGGTCCCGATGTCCGAAGCGTCATCGCGCACGCGGGCGAACAGTCCCGGTTTGTGGTAGAACGTCTTTTCGTGGCGGAACAATACCGTTTCGTTGCCCGCTTTAACTTCGTTGCCATTCGCCTTGAGTGTCACCAAACGGACTGGCGGGCGCGCCGAGGCCGCGAGCTGCGTTTGCGCTTCGTCGCTGACGTGCGGGCAGGCGGAGAGTTCGGCTTGCTTGGCGGCCAGTTTCATGGCGAACGCCAGACAGGTCGGGAAGCCGCAGTCCTTGCAGTTGGTCTGGGGCAGCAGCTTGTATATTTGAATACCGCTTAAAGCCATAGTGTGCTAATTCTCCTATTCAGGGACCGTCATCAGCTCATCGATGGCGGCGCGAACCCGCTTCATGCTTTCCGGGTGGCGCAGCACGACGATATCCGCGCCACTTTCAACCAGCGTCATCGCCGTCATGGTTTCCCAGTTGATGGCGCGTTCCAGCCAGTTGCCCCACTCGCCGGGCACATCCTGGCCGACCTTCGATTCTTTGGTCTTCCAGGTTTCATAACCGACGGTGACGATCATTGGTAACTGCGTCATAGCGTCGCCTTGCAGCGCGGCCAACCGCAGCCGTTCCATCACCGAGAATCCGTACTCAATGCCATAGCCGAGCGCGCCGGTTGTTGGGTCCATCAGGACGCGCTCCAACGGCAGGCCCATGTCGCTGATCAGGATGTTGAGTTGCTTGGCGAGGTTCACGTCCATCGCGGTGCGGGCGGTGACAAGGTGATCGTTCGCCAGCGCCGCCGCGACGATGGTGCGGTAGTTTTTGTCCTCGCAGAGACCGAGCACCACGCGCTCGCCTTTGGTAGCTTCCGCAACCGGTACCAGCAGCTCGTTATCGACGTCGGCCTGCCCCGGTCCAAAGATGATCAGCGGCAAACCGGTCGCCGCCAACACACTCTTGACCGCTGCCACCGCCGCATCAGGCGTTGTCGGATTGCCATCGGCCCCGGTTTGGCTCAACTGTAACTGGATCAGGTCGGCCCCGGCGTCTTCGGCAGCTTTGGCCCAGACTGCCGGGTCTTTGGCCGTATCACCCCAGAATTCCAGCAGCAGCGGTGACCAGTCTTCCGGCAGCCGGTCCATAATTTCCATTGCCAGCGCGGGACGGTGCGGGGTGTCAGTCTCGAAGTGCATAAAAGGCAGCGCTTTTTCGCCGCCAACGGCGACAACACTTCCTCGTGTGCCGCCGTTGGCCGCCGCTGCGCCCAGCGTGACGGTTCGCACCTCACCGGGCCATTTATCTTTCGGGATATCAACAGGCATATAACTATCTCTCCTTTGGTGGTTGGGATTGTGCGCGGCGACGCGCTTCGTCCCGGCGCTTAATAAACGTTTCGAGTGGTGATTGTCGTGCCGCATGAATGCCTAAATCTTTTAACGCGGCGTCATCGTCCGCCGCCAGGTGCCGGATCAGGTGCCGGAAGGACAGCATCGCCGCCGGGTAAATAATACCCTCGGCATTGTGCATCAAAAACACCGCCCGGATACCTTGATCGAGCATGAGTTGGGCCGCTGCTGCCAGCGGGATATCGGGCGGCACCTGCGGTACGCCTTCGCGCATCACGTCGCCCGCCGTCAGATTGCGAGCATCGTCGCGCCCATAGACTCGCACCACTTCGTCCCACCCGACCACGCCGACCGCGTGCCCTTCGTGATCCAGCACGACAACGGCTTCCAGGTCATCGGACAGCAGCCGCCGCGCGATATCGGTCATCGGGGTATCGGGTGGGCAGGTGGGCACGCCAACGGTCATCAGGTCCCGCACGAGTTGGATGGTTTTTCCTGGCTGCAATTCATTTTACTCCTGTGGGGGCGTATTGCCATACGCCCCTACGCATGTTTTGGGCTTTCTGATGGGCTGGCTAGAACATCATCTCCATTGCCAGCGCCGGGTGATTGTGTTCTTCCAGCCACGCCAATAGGTCATCGACGGTGCCCACGCTGCGCTCGTCGGCGATCTTCTCGATCAGGTCGGGATCGCCTTCGCGCTCAGCGGCGGCGCGCAGTTCGTCGGCCATCGACTCTTTCAGGACGCTGCTCATCCAGACCACGCGCTTAAACCCGCCGTCCGCCGAGATGAACTTGGGGCTGATCAGGTAGTATTTACCGACGCCCATCACGCCCGGCGTTTGCAGCCCGCCGCCCGCCATACCTGCCAGCGTGCTGAAGGTCATGCCCGCCGGGGTCATGCTGGTATCCTCGCGGCTGACGACCATCACGCCGTTGGCCTCCGGGATCAGCATCACGATACACTCGAAGCAGCCGCACGCCGTCATGGGGTTTTCCATGATCGAGTACATGGCGACTTCCTGCACCGAGCCGTGCGATCCAATCTGGGCGTAGTCGTTCGTGCCTTCCCAATAGCCCTTGTCCAGATCGACCGGTTTGCCAAGTTTGATCGGCTGGTTCGGGCCGGTGGGATTGATGCTGAATGACGCCTTGCAGTCCAGCCAGTTATAGGCCCCGCACAGGCCGAGACGCTCAGGACTAACAATGCAGACATGATCTGGAGCAAATGATTGACACAATGTGCATGAGAAGAATGTATCAACATTGGTATCAGTTAAGTCTTCCAGACGCTTATTGCGGAAATCATACGCCTCGCGCGCCCGGCCTAGCCACTCCTCGATCTTGGCCGGATCGGTGTAGATCGTGACCTGCACCTTGTCCACAATCGCGCCGAAATCGTCGTGGAAGCGCGCGTGTAGAATCTTGCCGAAGTGTTCCAGGTCAAAGCCCTTGTCGGTGGCCCCGTTGGAGATGCGAATCCAGGCGATATCACGCTGGCCGATGTGCTGGATGCCGGACGCACCGTTGACGAAGTAGTGAATCTGGCGTTCGAGCACCGGCTCGAAGTCGGACTGCATCTGACGCCCGGCCACCTCGACCACGATCCCCATGTCGATGCTGGCTCCCGGCGCAAGGTCCCGGAAACCAGGGCCGACGACTTCGACCTTGCCGTCGGTCACTTTGTCCATATCCACCATGCGCAGATATTCAAAGCAGCGCGAACGCTTGCCGCCAAACTCGACGCGCATGTCGGCGCGGCGCACGACCTCGCCCTCGAAGGCGGAGCCGTAAGGCACCGGGACTGGCACATTTGCGATCTTGACCTTGACGCCGCGAATTTCGATGCACTTCTGGACCAGCCGTTCGGCCCGTTCCAGGTCGTCCGCGCCCTCGATTTCGTTGAACGGCATACTGACGACGTGTTCATAGGTCGTGACGCCGGTTGGCAGGATTTCGGGGATCACGGTATCGGCGATCACGGGGAAGCCGAAGTTAATCGCGCCTGCCGCCGCCGCGTACTTGAGATCGTCCACTTCGCCCAATGCCAGCACGAAAGCGAACACGCGCTCCTTGTTATACAACAGGATATTGCGCGCCTGTCCTGCCTTGATGCCGCCGAAGGTCAGCGCCGACCGGGTAGCGAAGCCCAGCGCATAGATCGCGCTGATGGTGTCAGTTCCGAACGGGACGGTGTAGGTGTCATAACCCAGTTCGACGCCCTCTTCCTGCAACTGGTGGATGATGCTGCGCCCGTTGACGTTGCCAGACAGGAACGTCAGGATGTTGCGGCGCTGAAGTTCGCGCACGATCTTGACCGCGACTTCGTTGGATTTGGCCGCGCCGACAATCGCCGCGAAACCGGGCATACGCCCATCGACCAACTGGATGCCCCACGAGCGAAGCTGGATATCGTCAATCGGGCCGTTGAGGTGCCCGACCATCCCATTGCCGCCGTTGTTGGAATAGCTGGTGCCCCCGGCCAGTTCGATACCGGGCAGCGATTCCGGCTGCAATCCGTAGACAAAACGGATCGCCTCAATCGTTTCCGCCGCGAGCAGCGTTGCCATGCCGCTGTCCAGCGTTTCGCCCAGGTAGGGCGTCCACTTCTGGTCGGCGGGCATCGGGTGCAGCAGTTCGCGGGCGTGCTGCAATACGCCTTGCAGTTGGCCGAGCGTTTCGACCTCGATATTGGTCATGCCAAAGATCAACGGTAGATAGTACGCCGTGTTGGGAAACGCGACCGGCGTATCAGGCCCCTTTTCGGCCAGGGCTTTGTTAAGCATCAGTTCTGCTTCAGTGACCAGCGCATTCGCGCCACGAATGGCACGAGTCGCGATATAACGAGACATTGACGCCTCCCTTTACTTGCCCGGCACGCCGTAGAGGGCGGCCTGACGTTCTTCTAAAGGTAATTCTTCTAATTCAAGCATACGCACATCACCGCTGCGTCCGAAGCGGGCCGGGTCGTATTCCGGCAGGCCGAGCGCGGCGCGTTTTTGATCGATGTGTTCCAGCGTGCGGCGGATCATTTCGTAGGGGTCGTTGATGAATTCCATCTTGCCGCCGTACAGTTCTTCCCAGCCTTCGCTGATGTAGTTGAGCACGATATCACTGTCGGACATTTTGTCGGGCATCCCGCTCACGGGGGACGCGCCGCCGAAAATCACATACGCGCCGGAAGCGACGCAGTACGTGCCGATGGACAGCGCCTTTTCGCTCATCCACTCCGGCGCGAGGCCAACGGCGGGAACCTGATCGATATCGTCACCCAGGCCGCCGGTTTCCACGATTTCGGTGAGCACGGTCAGGATGCGGGTATTGTCCACGCACGATCCCATGTGCAGCACGGGCGGGATACCGACCGTTTCGCACACTTCGCGCAGACCCGGTCCTACTTGATCCAATCCGGCCTCGCCGAGCAGCAAGCCGAGCTTGGCGGCGGCAATCGCGCCGCAGCCGGTTTCGACCACCAGCACGTCCTGTTTGAGCAGTTCTTTCGTCACCAGGGTGTGCAGATAGTCGTGCTGGCTGCGCGGGTTGTTACAGCCCACGATAGCCGCCACGCCGCGAATACGCCCGGTCATGATCGCGTCATTGAGCGGGCGGAACGAGGCGCGGTAGCTGCCGCCGAGCATGTAGCTGATGTATTCGTGCGAGAAGCCGGGGATCAGGTCTTCGCGTACATCGGGGATTTGCGTTTCGCCGCGATTTTTGAAGTTGTCAATCGCGTGGCGCAGGATGTCTTTGGCAATCGTCAGCGCCTTGTGTTCGTCAAACTGGATGTGAGTCGCGCCCTTGATTTTGACTTTGGTTGAAGTGGTGATGATCTCGGTGTGGAAATTCTTCGCCAGTTCCACCA